>JAVJQK010000016.1 GCA_040218145.1 Sandaracinaceae bacterium
TACGGTGGTGAGCTCGCCCGGCCGACCACGACCGGCATCGGCCTCCGACCGGCGTACCCACTCCCGGACCGACGACTCGGTCAGGTCCAGGTCCTTCGCGACCTGGGCGACGGTCCGGTCACCCACCTGGCAGAGGGCGACGACCTCGGCCCTGAACTCCGGCGTGAACTTCCTTCGTTTTCTTTTCGGCATGGGACACTCCTCGCGCATCTTCGCGCCTTCGGGGGTGTCCACGGAAGCGGGGGATCCTCAGTAGCGGAGGCGGAAGCGGCAGCGGAAGCGGAGGCGGCTGCGGTAGCGGAGGCGGAAGCGGAAGCGGCAGCGGAAGCGGAAGCGGAAGCGGAAGCAGAAGCGGCGGCGGAAGCGGAAGCGGAGGCGGAGGCGCCGCCCCCGATCCCCGATCGCCCTCCCGTCGTGCAGCCGGGCCCCGGCCAGGTGCGCGTGCGCGGCCAGGTGCTCGACGAGCTCGGCCATCCCGTCGGTGGCGCCCGGGTCTCGCTCGGCCGGCGCCGCGTCACCGCGTCCGAAGACGGCTGGTTCGAGGCCGCCGTACGCGACGCGCCGCACCTCCGCGTGGACGCCGCGCATCCGGACTACGGCCTCCAGTGGACCGACTACCAGCACGGCGGCTGGATCCATCACGACGCGATCCCCGATCACCCCATCCGGCTCGTCCTGCGGCGCGGCGTCGTCTTGCGGGGCCAGCTCCTCGGGCCCGACGGCCGCCCGGCCGCGCGGACGCGCCTGTTGATGGTGCCCGCGTACGTCGGCAGCGGGCCGTCGACCCTCCAGGTCCGCACCGACGACGACGGCCGCTTCGCCTTCGAGCGCGCCGCCCTGGACCACTTCGAGCTGGTCCCGGAGGCCTTGCGGAACTGGAACGCGCGCTACGAGGGACCGGGCGCGTACTTGCGCATCCCCCACGACACAGCGCGCTGGGTCGAGGCCGCTCGAGACGGACGCGACGTGACGTTGCAGATCGAGCCGTACGCGCTCGTGCCGCTCTTCGTCCGCACCACCGACGCAGACCGTCGCCCGCTCGGCCGACGCGAGATGGCGCTCTGGATCCGCAGCTCGGAGCGCCGCGGCGGCGGCGATGACGTGATGGGCACAACCCGGCGGACCGACGCCGAGGGGCGCCTGCGCGTGCTGCTCGAGGCCGGCCGCGCGTACGAGGTCTACGTCCGGCTCCGCGAAGAAGGGGCGCCGCTCACCGCGCCATGGACGCACGGCGGCGAAGCCAGCTGGACCGGCACGATCGAGCGCCCGCAGACCGTGGACGCGCTCTAGTTCTAGTCAGCCGAGGACGGCCTCGCGGATCTCCTCCGCGCGCTCCTCGTCCACACCGAAGACCTCGGCCAGCTCTTCGTGCGCGGTGCGCTCGTCGTCGTCGAGCGCGCCGTCGGCGAAGGCCAGCTGCCAGCTGAGGCCCAGCACGAGCTCCCGGAGCCCGCGCTGCGTCAGCTCCTCGGCCACGTCCTCGAGCTCGAGCGGCTCGTCGAGCGCGCCCGACATCTCCTCTTGCACCTTCGGGGGCAGCTCGCTGTCTGCGATGACGCGCTCGAGGAACTCGATCTCGTCGGTGGCGAGCTCTCGGTCGGCCTGGGCCATCCAGATGCACGCGTGCACGGCGCCGCGGCGCTCTCGCTCGACGACGTCACGGGTCTGCGACGAGAACCACGCCCGGAGGGCCTCCAGGCGCTCGAGCCCCAGGACGTCGAGGGCGAGCTGGGCACCCTCTTCTTCCTCGTACCCCATCAGCACTCCCCCCCGGGAGAGCGCGCCTATCCAGGTCGACATCGCTTCGATCGCGTTCATCGCCGCGCACCATAGCGGAGATGACGCGCTCCGCGAGTCTTGATGCCGAAAGGGCTCAGTCGGGCACCGAGAAGCGCTCGATCTCGAGGTGCGCCTTGGCGGCGCAGCTGTCGGGAAGCTCGGCCTGCAGCATGCCGAACAAGACGAGGTCGCCGAAGCTTCCGTCGGCGTTCTCCCCGACCCCGCGGATCAGGCCCTCTTCGCGGTAGCCCAGCTTGCGAGGGATCGCGACGCTCCGCGCGTTGTGGGGGGCGACGCGGATCTCGATGCGGCGCGCCTCCATCACCTCGAAGCCCACGCGGGTCAGAGCCGCGGCGACCTCGAACGCCAGGCCCTGCCCCCACCGCGCCGGCACGATCCAGTAGCCGATCTCCAGGACGCCGCCGCCGCCCCTCGGGTGGAGGCCCGTGCCCCCGAGGAACGCGCCGTCGTCCTTCGAGAACACACCATAGAAAAAGTCCTTGCCGACGTCGAAGCTGCCTCGGAAGCGCCTCAGCTGCGCGGCGCGCTCCTCACGCGTCATCGGCTCGTTCTGGAACCAGCTCATCCAGGGGAGCAGCGCGTCCTTGTTGGAGACGATCCCGGCGTGGACCGCGTCGACGTCGCCGCGCTCGTAGCAGCGGATCACCAGGCGCTCGGTCCGGACGACGTAGGCGGGTTGAGGCCAGCTCATGGTTCACATGCCGTAGGTCGTGCCGCTCGTGCGCAGGCGCCCGTTCATCGTGCAGATGGAGCCGTCGCGCATGTTCTGCAGGTTCACGTTCCGAAACTCGAGATCCACCGTCGCGAGCTCCGCGTCGAAGGAGTGGACGACCAGGGTGCCGCTGACCGGATCGGGGATGCGCCCGTTCCGCACCGCCATCACGTCCATGGTCATGTTCGTCCAGATGGACTGGCCCACCATCACGTTGATGGCCGACTGCGTGTCCATGCGCTGCTGCGTCGAGAGCTGCACCGTGCCCGTCACGTCGTTCGGGAAGTAGAGCTGGACCGAGCCCGTGAGCCCGCCCGCGCTGCTGGACATCACGTTGACGCTGTCGGCGCTGCCCGTGACCATGCGTCGCGCGTCGAAGCGCGGGTTGCACGTGCCGGTGAAGGTGAGATCGATCTGCGGATCGCGCGGGTTGCTCGGCTGGAGCGGGTTGCCGCCGCCGAGGATGCCACCGCCGCCGGTGGTCCCTCCTCCCGTCGCGCCGCCGCCGCCAGCGTCGTCGCTGCCGCTGAGCGCGAACCACGCGACACCGCCGCCCACCACCGTGAGGAGCCCGAGCCCGAGCAGCGCGACCAGGGCGACGATCGCGATCTTCATCCCGCCGCCGCTCGACTGGGCCTGCATGGGCGTCGCGGTCGAGCCGCTCGGCGGCGCGCCATAGCCCCCGCCGGAGGCGGGCGTCCAGCCGCCCCCACCCATCGGACCGGTCCCGCCGACGGGCGCGGGCGTGTACTGCGGCGCGTGCATCATCGCGCCCGCCGTCTGCGGGATCTGCGGCGCGGGCTGCCCGCTCTGCATGCGCGCCTGGATGCGCTCGAGCTCCGCGACCATGTCCTTCATCGTCGGCGGTCGCTGATTTCGGTCGACGTGCATCGCGCGCATCGTCGCCGCCTCGAGGTCCGGCGGCACGTCGGGCACGAGCGCGCGGAGCGGCGGCGCCTGACCCGACGCGATCTGCTGCACCAGCTCGAACAGCCCGTCGGCGTTGTAGGGTGGCCGGCCCGCGAGGCACTCGTAGAGCACCACGCCCATCGCGTAGACGTCGTAGCGCGCGTCCGGCGTACCGGCGGCGTTGATCTGCTCGGGCGACATGTACCAGGGCGTGCCCATCGCGATGCCGGTGCGCGTCATCGGCGCGCCCTGCCCCGGCTGGTCGTCGTCGAAGAGCTTGGAGATGCCGAAGTCGAGCACCTTGGGGGGGCGCGGCGAGCCGTCCTTGCCCTGACAGAGGAAGATGTTGTCGGGCTTGAGGTCGCGGTGAATGATGCCCTCGGCGTGCGCCTCGGAGACCCCCTTGCAGGCCGGGATCATCACGCGGAGCGCCTCGTCGGCGGTGAGGCGGCCGGCCCGCTCGAGCCGCTCGGACAGGGACTCTCCGCGCAGGCGCTCCATCACGAGGAAGGGCGCGTCGCCGTCCTGCCCGACGTCGAGGATCTGGATGACGTTGGGGTGCTCGATCTTTGCCGTCGCGCGGGCCTCGGCGAGGAAGCGCGCCACCGCCTCCTGCGAGCGCGCCGCGCCGGGCAGCATCCACTTGATGGCGACCGCGCGGCCCGTCGCCTGGTTGACGGCGGCGAAGACGGCGCCCATCCCGCCCTGTCCCAGCAGGGACTCGATGCGGTAGCGGACGCCGATGAGATCGCCTGCGTTGGGTAGCGCTGCCTGGCCCATGCCCCTCCGTGTGCCGGAGCGTACGAGGCGCGGGCGCTTTCCACAACGCTCTGTCAGCCGCTCAGGCCCGGTGCACGAACTCCCGGATCTCCCGCACCTTGCCCATCGTCATCTGACAGGCGGCGAGGCAGTGCTCCGAGCCCTCCGCGTGCTCGTCCAGCGTGGGCGAGCGCGTGTACTCGAAGAACACGGTGTTCGCGTCCCCGTGCACCGTCGTGTGGAGCAGTCGGAAGTTCCCGAGCCGCTGCTGCTGTCGCCGCAGCATCTCCCGGATCGCGTCGCGCCCCTCGTAGTGGCCGCCCTCGGGGAGCGCGTGCGCCACGTCCCACTTGGCGTCCTGATCGAGCTGCGTCACCGCTTGGTCGATGTCGCCCTCGGCGATGGCCGCGAAGGCGCGGCTGACCGCCTCGATGTTGCTGTCCGCTTCCTTCATGAGATCCCCCCTGGGTTCGGGGAGGAAGTACGCGCCCGTCACACCGACGCAATCCGATCGAACGCGGCGCGCACGTCGAAGGTCCCGCCCAGCTCCTCGAGGTGCACGTAGAGGGTCGCCAGGTAGAGCCCGAGCGGGACGAAGTCGCGGTGCAGCGACGCGCCGCCGTCCCTGCAGCTGAGGAACGTCTGATGAAAGGTCTCGGTGAACGAGGCGACGTCGAAGGCGACCGCGCGCTGATCTCCGGCGCCGAAGTGCTGGAGGAACGTGCCCTCCGCGCAGCGCAGATCGACCCGGTCGAGCCCGGCCTCGAAGCGCGCGTCGTCCCCCGCGTAGAAGCCCGCGTAGATCTCGCGCATCGCCCCGAGAAAATCCTCGTCGAAGCGATACCAGAGCGGCTTCGGGTTCCAGCGGAGCTGCTCGATGCCCGCCTCGAAGCGCTCGGGCCGCAGGTCCAGGAGCACCGGTCCGCCCGCGTAGAGCTGATGGAAGTAGAGCGCGAGCAGGCGCTGCCCGCGCGTCTCGCGGTCGATGGCGCCGTGGGCCTCGGGCTCGCCGAGACGGACCCCGAGGTCGGCGCGGTCGAGCGTCTCGGCGCGGTGCGCGCGGGCCTCGGCGAAGCCGTCTCGGTCGAACCAGGCCTTGCTCAGCGTCCCCGTGGCGCGCCGGAGCGCCTTGCCGGGGAGCACATCGAAGAAGGAGGGGGACGCCAGATCGACGATCTGCCTCCACTCCGTGCCGCGGACGAGGGACTTCCACATGCGGACGACCTAGGCTCGTCGAGCCCGATCGTCACGTGCCCCCTTCGAGCGCGTCCGCGAGCGCGGCCAGGAGCGCCGCCCCGTCACCGCGCCACGCGCTGCCGTGCATGCACGCGAGCGTGGTCGGGCGCGTCTCCCCCAGCTTGGCCAGCAACGCGCGGGTGTCGGGCGCATGCGCGTAGTAGTCCATCGGCTTTCGGAACGCCTCGCTCGGGCCGAGGATGTCTCCCTCCACCAGCGCCTCCGACCCCGAGCCGGGCTGCGTGAAGAGGTCGCCGCAGAGCAGCGTCGCGCTGTGCGCGTCGAACATGTAGCCGCAGTCCCAGCCGTGGGGCAGGTGGGGCGCGTCGAGCCACGTCAGGGTGCGCGCGCCCAGGGTGAGCCGCTCCCCATCCGCGAGGCCGCGGGGCGCCCGGTCGGCGTAGTCCCCGAGCGAGACCATCGCGCCGACCTCGCTGCACACCGCGGTCGCGCCCGGCGCCGCCTCCAGCCACGCGTTCAGCGCGCCGCACTCGTCCGCTTCGAAGTGCGAGACGGCGAAGAACGCGATCTTCTTCGCCGGGACGACCCGCTCCACCGCCGCCTTCACCCGCGGGAAGATCCCGCGCAACCCGCTGTGAAATAGCAGCGGCTGATCATCCATCACCAGGTACTGATTGAACGAGAAGCCGCCCGGCAAGGACGGCGCCTCGAAAGGCGTGTGCACCCGGTAGACTCCGTCCGCGATCTCGTCGATCACCGTATCCGACGCCATGGCTCCCCTCCGGTGAACGGGGGGAATCGCCCCGCCCACGGACGGCACATACGCGCCATTTCACGGCCGGGGAGTGGCCGCGACGATACCTGGTCAGTCGGCGTGCACGTCGTCCAGCTTCCAGGCCCCGGTCCGGGCGGCTCGAACCTCGGCGTACGGCTTGCGCGAGTGAGGTCACGGATCCTCCGCGTCTCGAACGCGCCGCGAGAGATCGTCGACGACCAGATCCACGACCCACTGCATGGTCTCCGCCGTCTCGGCGCGACCGAGCCCGAGCTCCCTGCGCATCGCGCGCCAGGTCGCCGAGCCGAACATGGTGGCGAAGGCCGCGTACGCCCGTCGCCGCTCGCGCGCGGGGAGCGGCGCCAGCCACGCGTCCATCGTCTCGCGGATGGCCGCGCGCCTTCGCTCGCGGCCACGCTGCCGCACCTCTCGACCGATCTGGGTGAGATGACCGGCCTCGATCAGCGCCGCGTTGTCCTCGAAGAAACGCACGACCCGCCGCATGTGCGCCCGCAGGGTCTCGCCATCCCGCGGCAGGTCTGCGCCCTCCAGACCTTCGAGGTACTCGTCGAGCCCCTCGATCAGGTCGTCGCGCGTGGGGAAATGTCGGTAGACCGTGCGCTCGGAGACCTCCGCGCGGGCCGCGACCTCCGCCACCGAGAAGTCGGCCCTCCCGGACTCGCAGACCTGCTCCGCCAGCGCCTCTACGATGCTCTGCCGCGTGAAGCTGGCTTGCTTCTGTCGGAGGGTGCTGTGATAGGCGCGCCGCTCGGGCTTCTTCTTCCTCGCGCTCAAGAGAGTCCTCTTTCGCTCAACGTCCGCCGAACGGGCGCGGCTCCACCGACTGCAAGTAGGCGTAGAGCGCCTCGATCTCACGGTCGCTCATGTGGCGCGTCGCGCTCACCGGCATCATCTGCGTGTTGAGCGGGCCGTTCGGCGTCTGGCCCGTCCGCAGCGCGGTCCTCAGGTCTTCGAGGCTCCAGCCCGCGAGCCCCGTCTCGTGGGGCGTGAGGTTGCGCGGGATGCCCGTCTCCTCCTCCGGGGCGCCCGGGATGGGACCGCCCGAGAGGCCCTGCCCGTGGCAGCCGCGACAGCCCGCGGCCAGATACTCGCCCAGCTCCGCGTCGCTCAGCGGCGAGGGTGGCGCGTCCTGGTCGATCACCTCTGCGGGAAGGAGCGGCGAGTCGAACACGCCGAACAGAGCGAGCACTCGACCGAGCGGACGCAGCTCACTCGGAGGAGGCCCTCCGTCTCGCGTCGGCAGCGAGCGGATGTGCGCGACGATCAGCCCGAGCTCCTCGTCGGGCATGCGCACGTATTCGTGCGACGGCATGAAGAAGACCGGCTCCCCCGACGGCTTGACCCCGCGTCGGATCAGCCCGTGCAGCGCGCTCCCCGACATGCTCGTCACCGACGTGGTGAGGTTGGGTCCCGCGACGAAGAGCGGCGGCGCGTCGATGAGCACCGCGCCCGCCCCGTCGTCCCCATGACAGTCCGCGCACCCACGCGCTCGGTAGAGTCGCGCCGCCTCTTCACGGCTCTCTTCGTCCAGCGCCGGGATCTCGAGCTCGTGCGGCGCGGGACGGTAGCGCGCCTCCGCCCGTGACCCGTAGGCCCAGGTCGCGACGCCGAAGAGCACCAACCCCGTGAGCGCGAGGCCCCCGAGCAAGACCCCGATCCACTTCCCGATGACTCGTACGCGACGCATGTTCCCTCCCCGTCGGCGACGCGCGATCGCCATTCATGTCGTAACCTCTGACACGAAATAGAGTCAAGGCTCACTATCGAAGGATTCGCGTGACCGGCTCGCCTGCGGCGAGAGCACGCCGTCAAGCCCCTTCCCGACAGTGCTACCCTCGCGCCATGACGCGCTCTCTGCTCCTCCGCGCCGCCTCGCCTTTGCTCGTCCTGCTCGTCCTGACGCTCGGCGCGGCCGCGGCGCTCGCGGATCCCTCCGGCCCCGTGCCCGACACCCCCTCCCGTCAGGCGGTCGTCGAGGCGATGAACCGGGTCACCCCCGCGGTGCAGGCATGCAGCAACGGCTGGGTCGGGCGCGCGCAGGTGAGGTTCATGTTCGAGGGGAGCTCCGGCCGAGCTCTCAGCGCGCAGGTGGTGACGCCCAACGTGCCGACGACGGTGGCGCGGTGCGTCGAAGCCGCGGCGCAAGACGCCCGCGTGCCGCGCTTCGGCCGCGAGAACTTCTCGGTCAGCTTCCCCTTCCGGCTCCCCTGACCCGCGCTCGCGGGACCTTCAGTCGGCGAGCTGGCAGCCCGAGAACTGGCGATGCGCGCGGACTCGCGACATCGCGTCGGGCGGCGCGTCGGTGGGCCAGGGCGCGCTCGAGCGGCCGAGCCTCTCGAGCCAGCGCTCGCCGAGCGGATCGGAGAGATCCTCGCGTCGCATGGCCGCGATGGTGGTCTGCGACTTCGACGCCGACGCGCCGCCCGTGCCCACGCAGAAGCCGGCGAGCAGGAGCGCGGAGCGGGTCGCCGTCGCGGCACTGTAGGTGTGCACGTGTACCTGCGGACCACAGGCGACGCGCAGCGCCTCGAACGCCGCGACCGTCCACAGGCGAGGGTTGGCGCGCGGAGAGTACGCGTCCCAGTAGACGACGTCGGCCGGGCCCCACGGGCCGCCGGCCAGGGTGTCGGGCAGCTCGCCGAGCGCGAGCGTCCACGTCGTCGCGTCGGTCTCGTGGCGCCCCGTCTCGAGGAGCGCGCGCGCGGCGTCGCCCGCCTGTCCTTCGAGGTCGAAGGCCGCAGCGTTGTCGGGCTCGACCGCGAGCGCCAGGCCGGCCGTGGTGCGATCGAAGCTCACGATGTGGAGCCGTCGGCCAGGCGCCTCGCGCGCCTCGGAGACGCGCCACGCGGCGATGGCGTTGGAGCCCGCGCCGAGCCCCACGTCGAAGAGCACGAGCGGCGCCTCGACATCCGAGGACAGCCGCTCGGCGATGCGCGACGGCTCGATGTAGAGCTGCGGCGCCTCCACGAGCGGGCCGACCACGGGGTGCATCACCTCTCCGACCTCGCGGTCGAGCATCGCGCGGGCGTTCCCCGTCGTGAGGACGACCTCGTGCGAGCCGCTCACCGGAGGGCCCGTCCATCGTGGCGATGACCGCTGTGCGCGTGCTGATCGATCTGCTCGAGCTTCGCGCGCGAGTACGCGTCGTAGGTGCCCGCCTCGATCGCCGCGCGGGCCTCGCGCATCAGCGCGTTGTAGTGCGTGAGGTTGTGCAGCGAGAGCAAGCGCGTCCCGAGCGGCTCCTTGCACTTGAACAGGTGGTGCAGGTAGCTGCGGCTGAAGCCCGCGCACGCCCGGCAGTCGCAGCTCGGATCGAGCGGCTCATCGGCCTGCGCGTAGGCGCCGCGCGTGATCTTCACGCGCCCGGTCGAGGTGAACGCCGTCCCCTGCCAGGCCAGATGCGTCGGCAGCATGCAGTCGAACATGTCGATCCCCGCCCGCATCGCCACCAGCAGATCCGCTGGCGTGCCCACGCCCATCAGGTAGCGCGGCTTGTCCGCCGGGAGCAGCTCGGCCGCCAGCTCCGTGATCGCCTCCCGATCCGCGCGCGTGTCTCCGACGGCCAGGCCGCCCATCGCGAAGCCGTCGAACGGCAGCGCGGTGAGGAAGTCCGACGACTCCCGACGCAGCGCGGGGATCACGCCTCCCTGCACGATCGCAAAGAGCGCTTGCTCCGGATTCGTACGCGCCTCGAGGCTGCGCACCGCCCAGCGGTGCGTGCGCTCCATCGCCGCCCGCACCTGCGCCTCGGGCGCCCGGGAGTCCACGCACTCGTCGAGCACCATCATGATGTCCGAGCCGATCGCGCTCTGGATCGCGATCGAGCGCTCCGGCGAGAGCATGTGCGTGCGCCCGTCGATGTAGCTGCGGAAGCGCGCGCCCTCCTCCGTGATCGTCCGGTCCCCCTCGAGCGAGAAGATCTGGAAGCCGCCGGAGTCGGTGAGCACGGGCCCGTCCCACCCCATGAACGCGTGGATCCCCCCCACCCGCTCGAACGCCTCCGGCCCGGGCCGCAGCATCAGGTGGTACGTGTTCCCGAGCACCACCTGCGTGCCCACCGAGGCGAGGTCCGCGGGATCGAGCCCGGTCACCGTCGCCCGCGTCCCCACGGTCATGAACGCCGGCGTCTCGACCTGCCCGTGCGAGGTGACCAGCGCGCCCCGCCGCGCGCTCGTGCCCGCGTCGCGCACGCCGACGTTGAAGGTCAGACCCATGTCCGCGCGGAGGCTACCCGCCGTGATGGAGGGGCGCTAGGCAGCGACGCCCGCCGTCAAGCCAAGCTGTCACGGCCGTTTGACCGCGGGCCGCGCTCGTTGCACTCACGAAACCGTGACCACCTCGACCAGAATTCCCTCACGCGTGGATCTCCTCGTCGCCGGGGCGGGCACCGCGGGCGCGGCGCTCGCGGGCAGCGCGGCCGCGCGTGGCCTCACGGTGCTGTGCGTCGACCGTGGCCCTCTCGACGCGGCGGGCGCCTCGTGGGTCAACGGGATCACGAGGGAGGCCTTTCAAGAGGCGGGAGTCCCCGCCCCCGAGGGGGCCGAGCTTCGCGGCGCAGGAGGGGACTTCCACATGCTCGCGGGCTGGGGTCCCGAGCGGATCGTCGTGGGCGATTCGGGCCTCCTCGAGGTGGACATGCGGCGCCTCGTCGCGCGCTTGCAGGACCGCGCGCGCGAGGCGGGCGCGACGCTCTCGGGCGGGGTCACCGTGGAGGGGCTGGACGGCGGGGCGGTCCACACCTCGGCCGGCGTCGTGCGCGCGGACGTGATCGCCGACGCGAGCGGCGTCGCGGGGCTGAACCTGCTCGGCGCCCCGCCGATCCCTCGCCGCGACCTCTGCGCCGCGGCGCAAGCGGTTCACGCGGTCGCGGACCCGAGCGGCGCCCGCGCGTTCCTCTCCGAACACGGGGCCCGAGAGGGCGACACCCTCTGCTTCGCGGGGCTCGCGGGCGGCTACTCGATCCTCAACGTCTCGGTCCACGGAGACGAGGTCAGCCTGCTGACGGGGACGATCCCCGCGGACGGTCACCAATCCGGGCGGGCGTTGCTGGAGGGCTTCGCCGCGGAGCGCGGCTGGATCGGGGCGCGCGTCTTCGGAGGGCACCGCGCCATCCCGCTCGGCCGACCCCGGGACACGCTGGCCCGCGGGCGCGTGGTCGCGCTCGGGGATGCGGCCCGGCAGGTGTTCTCGGCGCACGGGTCAGGCATCGGGCCAGGCATGGTGGCGGCGCGCACCCTCGCCGACGCCCTGGCCGACGGTGGGCGCGTCGAGGACTACGCGGTGGGCTGGATGCGGCGGCACGGCGGGCTCTTCGCCGCGTACGATGTCTTCCGGCGGTTCTCGCAGTCGCTCTCCCCGATGCAGTTGACCCGGCTGATGCGCTCGGGGCTGATGGACGCGGAGGCGACGGCGGCCGGGATGAGACAGCGGCTGCCCACGGCGAGCGTCGGCCGTCTGGTCGGCATGCCCGCGGCGCTGCGGCGCGCGGGCGGCGTGTCGGGTCCGCTCGCCGCCGCTGGCGCGCGCATGGCCGGCCTCCTCGCGCTCTACGCGCGATACCCTCGCGCCGCGTCCTCCCGCGCCCGCTGGTCGGCCGCGGTCACGGCGCTGCACGGCGGCGCGGGCTGAGGCGAGCAACCCGAACTGCCTGCGTCGTGTCGCGGCTACTTGTAGGCGACGGCCGCGCTCGTGGGGCCGGCCAGCGGGACGACCTCGAAGCGCTGGAAGCCGGCCTCGCTGCACCACGATCGGAAGTCCGCGCTGGTGTAGTCGAAGGCGTCGCCGAACTCGATGAGCATGTTCAGGGACATCAGCAGGCCGAACGCGTTCTCGCGGCGCGCGTCGTCGATCAGGTTCTCGATCGCGATGAAGGCGCCCCCCTCCGGCAGCGCCTCGTAGGCCTTCCGGATCAGCACCTTCTTCTTCTCCAGGTTCCAGTCGTGGAGGATGTTGCCCATCGTGATCACGTCGGCTCGGGGCAGCGAGTCGGCGAAGAAGTCGCCGGAGACGACGTCGATCCGCTCCGCCATGCCCGCCTCCGCGATCGCCTTGCGCGCGAGCGGCGCGACCGGCGGCAGATCGAAGCTCGTGAGGGAGAGGTGCGGGTGCCGCGCCCCGACGAGTCGTGAGAGGAGCCCGAGCGCGCCCCCGATGTCGGCGACGGTCTCGTACCGGGAGAAGTCGAACCGCTCCGAGAGCAGCGCGAAGTTCCCGGCCTGAAATCCGGTCATCGCCTCGAGGAACTCGGCCAGGCGCGCCTCGTCGGCGTAGAGCTCCTCGAACATCGGCCGACCGCCGCCGCGGGTCTCGTTCTGCGGCTGGCCGCTCCGGAGCGCGTCGCCGAGGTGATTCCAGAAGCCGAAGAGCCGCGCGTTGAGCATCTTGGGCATCCCGCCGATGTATTGCGGGCTCCGCGCGTCGAGGAACGCCGCGGTCTCGGGGGTGTTGGCGTAGCGCGCCTCCGCCCCATCTCCGGTGCGCTCGAGGAAGCGCATGGCCACGAGGGCGTCGAGAAAGTCGAGCGTCCCGCGCGGGTGCAGCCCCAGGGTCTCGCCGATCCGGGACGCGCTCATCGCGCCTTCGCCGAGGGTCGTGAACAGATCCAGCTCGACCGCGGTGAGCAGCGTCTTCGACGCCCAGAAGCCGGTCGCGGTTTGCATGATGCGGTCCGGGCTCGGCGGCTCGTTCGTGATGTGTTCGTCCATGGCTCTTCCCTCCCGTGGTGGTTGATGTGCTCACGGTGACCGTGCATGCGCGCAGCATCAATGTCAGTATCTGCAGGTGCCCCCTGCAGATTCGCAGGCCCCGACCCCGAGCTGGGATGATCTGCGCGTCTTCCTCGCGATCCTCCGGGAGGGCACCTTCGCGGCCGCGGGGCGGCGCATCGGCGTCAACGCGACCACCGCGGCGCGGCGCCTGGCCTCGCTGGAGGCGAGCGTCGGGGCCCAGCTCTTCAGCCGGACCCGCGACGGGCTCGTGCCGACCGCGGCGGCCGAGCGGATGCGCGAGCCGTCCGAGCTGATCGAGCGTCAGGTCCTCCGGATCCAGCGCCGCGTCGCGGGCGGCGACGCGCAGCTCGCGGGGCGCGTGCGGCTCAACTCCACCGAGAGCCTCGCGGTCAGCTTCCTGGTCGAGCGCCTCGCCGGCTTCCGCCGAGAACACCCGGACATCGAGCTGGAGCTCACCACTGGAGATGCGATGGTGGACTTGACGCTCGGGCATGCCGACCTCGTGATCCGCCACCGCGCTCCGGGTACTGGGCCGGGCGTGGAGACCCTGGCCCACGTCGACGTCGTCGCCAGGCGCCTCGGCCCGATCGCGTTGGCGGTCTTCGCGTCCGAAGAGTACCTGCGCCGAGAGGGCGTCCCCGAGGACATCACCGACGTGCGCGGACACTCCGCGGTGCTGCCCGAAGGAAACGCCCGCTACCTGCCGGGCTCCTCGTGGGCGCTCGAGATCGCGCCGCAGCTCCGTACCTCGATCCGCACGGACAGCGTCGGCACCATGCACGCGGCCTGCCGCGCGGGCTTCGGCCTCTGCATGCTGCCTTGCTTCCCAGCCGTCTACGAAGCCGGCGTCGTGCGCGTGTCGGACGTCGTCGACAGCCGCGACACCTGGCTCCTCATGCCCGGCGATCTTCGCCGCGTCGCCCGTGTTCGCGCCCTCTGGGACTACCTGCTCGCCCTCTTCGAGGAGCACGGCCCCGTCCTCGCCGGCGAGGTCGCGCCCCCCGGCGGCGACGCGCGCCACACCTGACGCTCGACGCCCGATCCGCTCGCGCGTCCTCTGGCACGGAGAGTGAATGACCGCCCCGACGGCGTGCCATCCCGTGCCGCCCTGGAGACTTCATGCGCGGAACCCTGCTCTCGATCTCGCTCGCGGCGCTCGCCAGCACCGGGTGCTTCGACAACCACGGTCGGGGCGGCCCCACTCCAGGCGCCGACGCGGGGCCCCCGCCGACCGCCGACGCGGGGCTCCCGCCACCCGCCGTCGACTACTGCGAATGCTGCGGGGTCACGGTCGAGATCCCGGCCGGCGAGGACTGCGAGCTCGGGTGGTGCGATCCGTACTGCCTCTTCCCTCCCACCGTGGTGTGCGACGAGGTCGACCTCCGCGCGCTCGATCTGATCTGCCCTTCCTTCGTGCCCGCCGGCCAGCCGACCCGCATCTCGGTCGCGATCGGCGGCGACGGCGAGTGCTACTGCGGTGAGCAGGTGCTCTGCGACGCGCAGCTCGGCGCGGAGCCCTTCGTGCTCGAGATCGAGAGCTCGGTCTGCGCCGAGGGCGCCCTCTGCGAAGCGTGCTTCCCGTACATCGAGGCGGAGTGCGAGCTGCCTCCGATGGAGACCGGCACGTGGACCGTGCGCGCCAACGGCGAGGACCTGTTCCAGCTGAGCGTGGCGCCCGCCGGCACCATGCCGGAGTGGGGCCTCGAGTGCGTTCATCGTCGGGGCGAGGATCGCCTCGGGTGCGGGACCGACTGGCCTCCGCGACGCGTGTTCGAGCCCACCAGCGCCTGTCATCCCGAGGGCGCCTACCCGGAGGAGCGCGTCACGTTCACCGTCACCGACGGGTGCGCCGGCTGCGGGACGATCGAGGGGCCGTGCGAGGTCGAGGTCTTCGACGACGTCGTGCGGCTTCGCCCGTCCCGGGTGGAGACCCAGTGCGACGTCGACTGCCCCACCGTGTGCATGCCGATGGACCACACCTGCGTGAGCCCGCCCCTGCCCGAGGGGACCTGGCGCGTCTTCCTCGAGGACGTGGAGCTCGGGACCCGGATCGAGGTCGCGTCCCCTCCGGCCACCACCGATGAGGTCTGCGGCGAAGTGCTCGGAGGCTGAGGCTCGCCCATGCATTGAAGAGGTCGCGCCCTCCGACCGTCGACCCTGACCGAGCGGAACGATTTCGGTACGCTCGAGGCTCAGCCAAGTGGGGAGGCCACCGTGAGAGAAGAGAGGAACCACGCGCGGGCGCGCCGGGGGCCGGCGTCGCTCGTCGTCGTCGTGGCGTCACTGATCTGGACGTTGGGGGCCACGGCCCAGGCCCAGCCGGCAGACCCGATCGCGCGCCTGCACATCGTGAACGCGGGGATCAACCTGGGCTGGGTCAACGGGATCCTCGAGACCGAAGGCGGCCTCACCGCAGCGAACCAGCCGGAGATCGCGACCGACCTCGCCAACGCATCGGCGGCGATCACGGCGCTGATCCCGCTCATCTCGTCGCCGCCCTACGACACGCGGCCGCTCGTCGCGGTCAATCGCATGATCCTGCGTTTCTCCACGGAGCTCGGGAACCTGTCGCGCCGGCGGGCGCTCCGCGACCTCGCCCAGATCCACGCCAGCCTGCGGACCGCGCTCGCGGTCTACTACGACGCCCGCACCCGCCGGGTCGTGGCGCAGAGCAACTGCGACGCCGCACTCTTCTCCGCCGGCTACCACTTCGGCACGGGGCACACCGCCATCAACCGCGGCAACGCAGCCCTCGAGCGTCGGGCACGCAGTGGCCTCGGCCGCGCGATCCAGTCGGGGGAGCGCGCCGCGCAGCGCCTGGCCTGCCCATTCCCGGGCGCGTCGCTGCGCGCGCTTCCCATGATGAGCAGCCAGACTCCGACCACCTACGCGACCGCGAGGCCGCTGATCCAGACGGCGGCCCAGGCCGTGACGGGGGGACCCACGCCCGGCGGGGGATCGAGCGCGTCGAGCACGGGGGCCGGCGTCACGATCGCCCCGGGCGGCGGGCCGCCGGATCGCCCCGCCCCCTCGCGACCGGCGGCGACGCCCACGCGGCCCGATCTCTCGTGTGCGTGGTCCTCGCGATGGGGCGACATCCACTGGGACGAAGGCTGGTACGGCGCGCGACACAAGACCATTCGCGGGCAGCTCCGGCTCGAAGGCGGTCGCTGGGTCTACCGCGGCACGTGGGGACGGACCAACAGCAGCCGCACCGGCAGCGTCGTCCTCACGTTCGACTCACCCACGCACTTCGACGGCTACTACACGTACGCCGGCTCCACCTCACAACACGCCTGGTCAGGCTCCGGTAGCTGCCGCTGAATCTCCCAGGTCGCGGAGACGCTCCCCGCGCTATTCTCCCGCCGTGCGACTGACCTTGTCCGATGCGGCCCTCGACGCCCGGGAGCTGACGTTCACCGTTGGTCCGTCTCGGGCCTTCAGAGTCATCTCCTGCTGGACGGTCACGATCGCCTCGTGGCCGCGCGCTCGGCTGGAGTGACGCCAGACGTCGTGCTGCTGTGGCGCGTTCACGAGACGCCGCCGACCGAGGAGCGAATGGCCCGAGCGGCGCACGCGTACACGAGCCAGTTCGAGCGCCACCCCGGCGGAAGGCAGGCGTTGAACACGATGCTCGAGCGCGCGTTCTCCCCTACGCGCGCGCCCGCCGACACGTTCGCGATCGGCCGCTCCGACATGGACGACGAGTGGGACCGCGAGGTGGCCTCGGTGCTGACGGCGGAAGACGCGGACGCCCTCTGCCGCGCCGACTTCTGATCCGCAGCGTGAAACTCAGGGCCGCGCGGACCAGACCTGGTTCGCGCGACCGTGACAGGGATAGGCGATCACCCCGGTGCCCGGCGCGTTGCCGCCTCCCTCGACGTCCAGGCAGAGCCCGAGATCGCTCCGAAGGGTGCCGTTGGGCTGCAGCGTCCAGCGCTGGTTGGCGCGACCGTGGCACCCCCACACGATGGCCCTGGCGCCCGCGCGCGCGGCGCCGCCTTCGATGTCCAGGCACAGCCCGCTCTCGCTGCGGAGCATGCCGTCGCGGAGAGTCCAGCGCTGGTTGGGCCGACCGTGGCATGGGTAGACGATGGTGCGGGTGCCCGGCTGCGTGCTCCCTCCCTCCACGTCGAGACAGAGCCCCATCGACTGCAGCATGACCCTCGACATCGGCGGAGGCGGCGGCGGCGCCTCGGGCCGAAGCACCATCACTTCGTAGGAGGGCAGCGTGACCTCCCGGCCGCCCCACCCGATGTTGCAGTTCGCGCCGACGACCTTGCCCGGGTGCACGCCTCCGCCGTGCGACGCCCGGCAGATGATGAGCTGTCGCCCGGGCTCCTGACCGCCCACCACCGCGTTGGGCACGCTCTGTCCGTGGGACGCGCGCGCCCACCCGATGCGCTCGGGCGCGGTCGTGGTGAGCACCTCGTAACGGGGGATGGTCAGCTCGCGCCCTCCCCAGCCGATGTTGCAGTTGGCGCCGACGACCTTGCCGGGGTGCACGCCTCCGCCATGCGACGCGCGGCAGATGGTGAGCTGCCGCCCGGGCTCCTGGCCGCCCACCACCGCGTTGGGCGGCACGCTGCCGTGGGCCGCACCTACCCAGCGCAGACCTGACTGGGCGGCCGCGGAGGCAGGAGCCCCGATCAGGGCCACACCCACCGACAACGCACCGAGGATCCCGATCCACATCCGCATCACCCCGGTATACCAGACGGGCTCGCGCCCCAGGTTGCGCGGGCTCCATCGATGGCGGACTCTCGCGACATGGGGATTGCACGTCTCGCGGGCTGCGCCGCGCTGGGGCTCGTGTGGGTGTTGAGCGCGTCGGCGCACACGCGCGCTCAGTCGACGGCGCTGACGTTCCGGGGCGTCGCAGAGGAGTCCGGCGAGGTCGGCCCGCAGACCATGACCGCGCTGCGCGAGGTGGCGGGGCCGCTGAGCGCGTGCGCGGATGGCGTGACCGATCTGGTGGCCCGCCTGCGCTACCGTCGCGCCAGCCCGAGCCCACGCGTGGAGTGGGTCGAGGGCCCGCGGCGCGCGCGCGCCTGCGCCGAGCGCGCGATGCGACGCCGGCTGAGGCGCGTCGAGGCGGAGCGCGGTCCGAGCTCGGTCTTCGTCGTCTGGTGGTCGTCCCGCGCTCCCTCCGCGCCGCCCGTCGTCTTGCGCAGCTCGAGCCGGCGAGGCCACGGCCCGGGTGAGGGCTCCTCCACGACGTCGCGCTCGATCTCCCTGCGTGTCCAGGGCGCCGGGTCGTGGGAGGCCCCACACGCCGCGTGGCTGCAGACGCACGGCGCGGCGTGGAGCGCGTGCGTCACGCGGCACGACGAGGGCAGGACCGTACGCGTCACGTTCGACGGCGATGGAACCGCCGCGGCGGCGAGCGCCTTCTCGACCTCGGCCTCCGCTGGCCAGGCCCTCGGCGCGTGCCTGCAACAACACTTGCGAACACTGGCTCCCGACGCCGCGCTCGCGCGGCAGGTCTGGTTCTTCACCATCGACGGCCTCGAGGGGGTCAGCGAGCTCGTGCAACCCTGAGCCCGGCCTCGTCGCTCCGAGGGTGGCCAGCGTCAGCGGCTCTCGCAGACGAACGGACGCGGGGCGTCGCACGTGACGTCGTCCCAGTAGCCGTCACTCGCGCCCATCAGCGTGCAGTCCTGCGCCCCTGCGTCGAAGGGCTCGCCCGGCGCCCAGTTGCGGAATGACGCCGGGCTGCCCGAGACCCATACGTACGCGCCCTCCGTCGCGCGGTCTTCGAGGCCGATGTGCCAGTCCTCGTCCATCATCTCTGCGCGCAGCGCGCCGGCCACGAATCCGTTCTCCTCGGCGTCGTCGAGCGTCGCGAGATCGTACCCGACCCCCTCGCAGACCATCTGGCCCTCCGTCCACGGTCTCCGGTCGGCGCAGAGCAAGTAGGCGTGACCGCGATGGTGCCTGACCGGGCACGGACACGCCGCGGGTGCTTCGTCGACCCGGCCGTCGCAGTCCTGGTCGACGCCGTCGCAGGTCTCGACGTCGTCTCCCGTGACGTCGGTGCACGTGAGGATCGCGCTCCTGCACTCGAAGACCCCCTCCACGCAGTCATCGGCGTCATCGCCGTCGCAGGGCGTGCCGAGGGAGGCTTCGTCGGCGCCATCGAGCGTCGCCGGCATGCAGTCGTCGTCGAGGCCGTTGCACAGCTCGGCCGTGGGCACGCAGGCGTCGACCCCGGCGTCGGAGGGCGGAGGGTCGACCGGCTCACAACCCGCGCTCGGATCGCAACGCTCGCCGGGCGCGCAGGCCGCGTCCGAAGGGGAGAAGAGACAGAAGCCGCTGACGCAGCTGGGCACGGCGCAGGCCAGCGTCGCGACGCACTCCGCCTCGCTCTGACAGGTGGGCGCGCCGCACGTGTCGGGCGCACCGGGGTGACACGACGGAGGCACACAGCGCGCGTCCACACACTCCGTCGCGTCGCTCGCGTCGCTCGAGCCAGGACAACTCCTGTCGCCACAGTCCCGCGTGATCAGCACCACGAGCGCGAGCGCGTGCTCCACCCTCGCGACCGTCGTCCGGGACGCGAGACGTCCCCCGGCCGGATCGATCAAGGTCAGCTCGACCTCGTGCACGCCGTTCGCGATTCCGTCGAGCTCCGCGACGCGCATGCCCCGCACCAGGTCGGCGCCCGGTGACGGTCGCGCAGAGATGGGGCTGCCGTCGTCGACGACTACCTGAACGCGCTCCACCTCGTGCCCCGCGAGGTAGTCCGTCCTCAGGTCGACCACCAGCGACGCGCGGCTGTCACAGCCGCCGAGCGTACACACCGCGGCCAGCAACATCAGCCGATGGACACACAGCCCCCGAGTCATGAACGTCGTCGCGCCTCCCCGGACCAGTTTCGGCCGATCCGATGCTGATTCTGCCACATCGGCGGTACGCTCGCGCCCATGTCCCTCGCCGACCGCGCCAGCGCGCTGACCCACATGATCGTCGTCTCGGACCTGGAGCGCTCGAAGCGCTGGTACCTCGACGTGCTCGGCTGCTCGCTCTACGCCGAGTACGGCGGCACGAGCGTGGTCCTCGACTGGAACGGGAGCTGGTTCCTCCTCGTCACCGGGGGCGGGCCCACCGCCGACAAACCAGATGTCACCCTCGAGGCGCCCACTTCTCCCGATGTGACCGCGCGCTCGAGCATCTTCCGGGTCGACGACTGCCGCGCGGCCTACGAGGAGCTGAGCCGCGCGGGCGCCGAGTTCCTGACCCCGCCCGTCGACCACGGCTACGAGATCCGCGCGTTCTTCCGTGACCCGGACGGACACCTGTTCGAGATCAGCGAGCTCGTCCCCGCGAAGGAGTGACCCGCCGGCGAGCGGGGAGACTCTCCCCGCGCCGAGCGTACTCGAGCGTGTGTGGAGGACCCTCGCAGCGCTGATCGCGATCCATGCGCTGAGCTGCGAACGCCCACCGACGACCGTTCCCGATCCCCCCGCGACGGAGATCGGACACGACGTCGACCGCGCCGCGCGCACGCCGGCGCCGCGGTCGGAGAGCGCCCTCATGGCCCCCGACGCTGCCCTCCTGGCCGCACACATCGCGGCGGCGGAGCGCGCCACCGTGGGCATCGAGAGCTGGGCCCCGTACGTCGGCTGGCGGCGCGTGGGCAGCGGCGTCGCGATCTCGGGCGACGGGCTCGTGCTGACCGCCCACCACGTCGTCGACGGGCCCGGCCGCTACCGCATCGGCGACTCGCGCGGCGAGCCGCGGCGCCTCCGCGTGGTGGCGCGCGACCCCGAGCGGGACCTCGCCATCGTCGACACCGGCGAGGCGTTCGACGCGCACCTCGTCATGGCGGCCGACGCCGTCGAGGCCGGCGCCTGGCTCGTGTGCGCGGGCTATCCGGGGCGCGCGGCCGCCGATCCCGACCCGGTCGCGTCGGTGGGGCTCGCGACCGACGCCGACCGACGCTGGATCGTCGCCGGCCCCGAGCCGAGTCGCCTGGCCCCCGACGCACGGCCGGCCGAGGAGCAGGTCTTCGAGCACATGCTCTCCACCTCGTGCGCCAGCGCCGCGGGCATGAGCGGCGGACCGGTCATCGACCTCGACGGCGCGCTGGTCGGCGTGATCGTCGGCGCGGGCGGGGTCGTCTCCCCGGTCGCGCTCTCGGCCGAGCTCCCTCGCCGCGTCGCGCGCCGCCTCTCGCCGCGCCGCGATGCCGCTGCGTCGCCAGGGTCAGAGCCCTCGTTCGTGCGCGACGAGGTCGGGCGGCCCGACCGCCACCTCACCTTGCTCGCCGGCCTCCCCGAGACCGCGCGCCGCGCCGCCCGCTCGCTCGTGGAGCTCCGGCGCGAGGACCTCGACCTCGAGGCGCGCGGCGTCGCGGTCGCGCCTGACCGCGTGCTGACCGTGGCCGCCATCGTCGACGGCGGCGCGCCGGCGCTGATCCGGGCCTCCGACGAGACCGACGAGCGCTTCGCCACCGAGGTCCTGGCCGTGCGCGGTGAGCTCGCCCTCCTCCGGGTCCTCGGCGTCGACGACCTCGTCCCGCTCGGCGCCGACGTGGGCTCCCCTGTTGTCGGCGCGCCCGTCATCACCCTCCGCTGGGGCGAGCCGAGCGTGGGCATCGTCACCGACGACGCGCGCGAGCCGGGCCGCATCGACGCGCCGCCCTTCGGCGACCGCGGCTGCGGCTGGCTCCGCGGCCGCGCGCGTCGGGAGAACCCGCCCATCGACCTCGGCCGCGTCTTCGTCCACGACACCCTGGGCTTCGCGCGCGGCGCCTTGCTCGTGGACCGCCGCGGCCGCCCCGTCGGGATCGACGTCGGCAGCGCCGACGACGACCTCCACTACGCCGTCCCGATCGCCGACGCGCTCACCCGCTTCGAGTGAAGCTCACTCCGCGGCGACGACCTCGACCGCGGAGGCGAGCACCAGCCGGTCGAACGTCCGGTCGAGCGTGTTGCTCCGGAACCCGTTCATCACCATGCCCTGCGCCTGCACCGTCGCGCCCACCTCCACCTCGCGCTGCGTCGCCGCGACCCAGATCGGCCCGTCGCTCGAGTCGACGTGCATGTACGTGTATCCGCCCGAGCTCATCGTCTCGGTCACCGTCCCCCGGATCACCCCGCCGCCCGGAGGCGCCGGCGGCGTCGCGCCGTGGGGAGCGGCCGGCCGCCGGGCCGCGCTGCGCTCCTGCGGCGGCAGCCAGTCCTCGATCGTCGGCTCCCGCTCCCCCGGCGCGCGCGCGCTCCGCTCCCGCGGCTCCGGACGCCGCGAGGTCGGCTCCTCCTCGGCGCAGCCGCCGAACGAGATCGCCGCGAGAAAGACCAAGACTGCATACCGGTGCGTCATCACCGCGGAGCCTAGCCGGGTTGGAGCGCCCCGTCT
Source organism: Sandaracinaceae bacterium (assembly GCA_040218145.1). Classification (GTDB taxonomy): domain Bacteria; phylum Myxococcota_A; class Polyangia; order Polyangiales; family Sandaracinaceae; genus JAVJQK01. The sequence goes on from JAVJQK010000016.1 coordinate 22,265, forward strand.
CGCCGCGGGTTGGGGACGCCAGGTTGACTTGTTGACTTGTCCCCTCCCCCCCAGCCGTAGGAGGCGCGACGCGAGCGCGTCGTCGTCCTGCCACGGCTCACCCGAGGGCTCGGTTGGCGCGTTCGCGGGACGCTCCGGCATCCGCTCTTCGCAGATGTCGCGCTCCTCATCAGGCCCGAACTGCACGTCGGGCCAAGTCCCCGGAGCTCAGTTGGATAGATGGGTTGGATCGTCTTCGCGCGAGCTGGCCGATGAAGGGAGTGGCGTCAGCTCGAGCGCTCCTTCGGCCCGTACGTACACGAGGCACTCGTCGTCGCCGCAGGCGAGCCGCGCGACTCCGTCGGAGCGGAGGTAGCTGCCCGGCTCGAGGGACGAGGGCTGCGAGAGGCGGCCCGCGATGACCACGGCGTGGTAGCGGCCGCGCGACTCCGCGGCGGAGTGGGCGGGGAGCTTCAGCAGCATGCCGCGGGGACGCTCGGCGCCCACCTCGCCCCAGAGCGGCGCGACCTGGACCGGCGCGCTCCAGCCGAGGCTCGAAGCGTCGAGCCACTCGAGCTCGGAGGCGTCCACGTTCACCGGCCGCTCTTCGTCTTCGAACGCCTGGTCGACGGGGCGAACCAGGTAGGGCCCCTCGTCGATCTCGATGTACGCGACGGTCTCTCCGCGGGCAGCCGTGATGTGGGGGCCGCCCCTCGGCTGCGTCCAGTACGAGCCCGCCGGCATCCACATCGGCTCCGCGCTCGCGTCGTCGTTGTGAACGAGACCGCGGATCACCACGCCCCGGTAAGTCACGTTGTGAATGTGCGGCGGCGACTCGAAGCCGTCGACGAAGCGGACGAGGAAGCCCGTCGCCCCTGACCCGGTCCGGTCTCCCCAGAGGGTCGCGGCGCGTGGGCTCGCGTCGCCGCGCGCCGGGTTGAGCGCGCCCCACTCGACGTCGGCGGCCGGAACGACGATGGGCGCCGCGGACGAGACCGCGGCCTGCGAGCCGGCGCACGCCGTCAACAGTGCAGCCAGCGCAGCTCCCGCCTTCATGACGCCACCAACCCCTCGATCACATCCACGAGCGCCGCGCACTTCGCGGCGTCGAGCGCGTCGGGGTGAGGCCTCGCGAAGCGCCCCGCGTCGTTGTCGAAGTAGGCGCCCTGCGCGGCGGCGTCGTCGCCGAGGGCGAGGCGCGTCAGGATGCGGGACCCGATGCGCACGTCCTTGCCGGCGACGCCGAAGGCCTCCTCGACCATCTTCGTGCCCAGCATCGAGCCGGGGTTGACGGCGACGAAGATCGGGCCGCGGTCGCCCGCCGTCCGGCCGAGGTGGGCCGACCACATGGTCAACGCGAGCTTGCTCTGTGCGTACGCCTCGAAGTCATCCAGGCGGACGCGGCCGCGGAGCGCGTCGAGGCTGACGGGGTTCTGCGCCGCGGACGAGAGGCTGATGACGCGACCGCGCGCGCCGAGGATGGGCGTGAGGCGCCCGCTCAACAGGTAGGGCGCGACCGTGTTGACCTCGAAGCGAACGTCTCGCCCCTCGGGCGTCAGCGGCTCGGCAGTGCTGAACACGCCCGCGTTGTTGATGAGCACGTCCAGGGAGTCGTGCCGCCGCAGCACGGTCTCGGCCAGCGCCTCGACGTCGGCCATCCGGGAGAGATCGGCGACGAGCCCCTCCACCGCGCCGGGCCCTCCCGCCAGCTCGCGCTCGAGCGCCTCGACCTTCTCCGCGCTCCGCCCGTGCACGAGGAGGTCGTGTCCCTCCGCGGCGAGCCCCTTGGCGGTCTCGCGGCCGATGCCGGCCGTGGCGCCCGTGATGAGCAATTTCTTCTTCATCATTCCATCTCTCGGTCGTGGAGCGCGGGCAAGACCTCGCAGGCCAGGCGCTCCAGGGTGGTCTCGATGTCGGCGCGGTTGAATCGGAGGTTCAGCGCCACGTGGTTCAGCCCCGCCTCGCGCAGCGACTCGAGGTGCGCGCGCAGCGCCTCGGCGCCGAGCCGCAGCCCGAGGTGCATCGGCGTCGCCGGCGCGGCGGGGTCGGGCAGCAGATCGACATAGAGCGGCTGCATCGCGGGCCTCGGGCGCCGACCCGCGGCCTGCACGCGATCACGCCACGCGCCCACGACCCGCGCCTGCGTCGCCACGTCGCGCGGGTAGATCATCCAGCCGTCCCCGTGCCGCGCGATCCACTCCGGATCCTGCTGGCTGCTCCCGGTGACGAGCAGCGGGAGCTTCCCGCCGACGGGCTTGGGCAGCATGTCGAGACCGCGACCCGGTCGACCGTGCGCGTTGTCGAACGAGGGGCGCGTCTCGCTCATGCGCCGGATGTACTCGAAGCTCGCCCGGAAGCGGGCGCCGCGCTCGGCGAAGGGCAGCGCGAGCGCCGGGTACTCCTCGGGGCGATCGCCGGACGCGACGCCGAGGATGAGCCGCCCGTCGCTGAGCGCGTCCGCGCTCGCCGCCGCCTTCGCGACGTGCGCCGGGTGGCGCAGCGGCAGGACCACGCTCGCGACCCCGAGGGCGATGCGCTCGGTCCGTCCTGCGAGCAGCCCGAGATAGACGAACGGGTCGAACACCTGTCCCGCGTCGCCGAACGAGGGCACGTCGAACGGCACGTCCCGCAGCCACACGGCCGAGAACCCGAGCTCCTCCGCGCGCCGCACCCGCTCGAGGTGCCGCGCCATCGTGGGCACGGGCCCGCCCGCGTAGCGCTCGATCGGCACGACGAGCCCGACGCTGAGTCGGTTCGCCTGGAACACCGACGCGTAGCCCCGGTTGATCCGTTCGAAGCTCGGCGCCTCGAGGGAAGTGGCGGGCGCGCTCATGACTCTCGGCGCTCGAACCCGGCGAGCACGACCTCGCCGCGCGAGCCGCCGCTCTCGATGAGGGCGTGCTCGATAGGCAACTCGATAGGCAAGGGCTCTTTGTAGACGACGGCGTGCACGGATGTCTCCTCGACGGGCATGTACGGAGTCTGACCACCGCATCGCTCGCCGAGAAGCGGAGCCTGGTTGGAACACTTTCAACAGCTGGTTGATAATGAGCGCATGAAGGTGGACGAGATGGAGCTGCTCGTGCGGGTGGCGGAGACCGGGTCGATGACGCTCGCCGCGCGCCAGATGCACCTGACGCCGGCCGCGGTCAGCGCCGCGGTGCGCCGGGTCGAGGAGGCGATCGGGGTGCGGCTGTTCGAGCGGACCACCCGCTCGCTCCACCCGACGGACGAGGGCCTCGTCGTGCTCGAGGGCTGTCAGGAGGTCGTCGAGCGCTGGGAGCGGACCCTCGAGGAGGTCCGCGGCACCGCGCAGGAGCTCGTCGGCACCGTGCACCTCTCCGCCCCGGCGGACACCACCTACCAGATCCTCGCCCCCGTGGTGGTCGCGGTGGCGGAGGCCCACCCCAGGCTCGAGGTGGTCGTGCACTCGAGCGACGCCTTGCAACACCTCCACCGTGAGGCGATCGACATGGCGATCCGCTACGGCTCCATGCAGGACAGCTCCTTGTCGGCGCGCAAGCTGGCGGAGTCACCGGGCGTGCTCGTGGCGGCGCCCGCGTACCTGGAGCGACGAGGGCATCCTCGCGCGCCGGAGGAGCTCGCGGGGCACCGCTGCCTCACCCTCCAGCTCGCCAGCGTCGCCGTCACCACGTGGACCCTGCACGGCGAGGGCTCCGTGCACGAGGTCTCGCTGGGGAGCCCCCTCTGCGGCGACGGCTACCTGGCCCGGAGGTTGGCGCTCGCCGGCGTGGGCATCGCGCTCAAGAGCCTCTTCGACGTGATCGACGACCTCGAAGCCGGCCGGCTCGTCCGCGTCCTCCCCGCCTACACGAGCCCGCCGATGGCGATCCACGCCGTGTTCCCGAGCCGCCGCTACCTCCCCGCCCGCGTCCGCGCCCTCGACGCCGCGCTCACGACCGAGTTCAGCGCCCGCGACGCCCGCTGCGAAGCGTGGCTTCGCCAGACGTGACCCTCGCTCGTGGGCAGATGCCCGCTACGCGTCGTGCTGCGTCCGCGAGCAAGAGTCGTGACGTCGACGCATGGCCACATCGAAGCACGTCGAGTGGCTGGCGGCGAGAGGCACGGAACGAGGATCGTGCGCGGGGGGAGTGGCGGTCGTGAGGCTCGGGCCCCATGCTCGGCTGCATGCGCTGGCTCGCCATCGCCCTCGCCCTCCTCGCGCTCGCCTGTGAGGAGCCCGCAGATCGGTCCGAGCCGCCCGCGTCCGCGGAGACGCCGCCCGCGGAGGACACGGAGACCGTGGAGGCGGCAGAGGCGGAGCCAGGGCCGTGGATCGACGTCGACGCCGAGTCTCTCGCCGGCGCGCTCCGCGAGCACGAGGCGCCGTATCTGCTCGTCAACGTATGGTCCACCTGGTGCGAGCCATGCGTGGAGGAGATGCCCGCCGTCGTCGCCACCGGGCGGCGCTACGAGGCGCGCGGGCTCGGGCTCGTGTTGATCAGCGCGGACGCGCCGAGCCAGCGGGACGCCGCCCACGCGTTCCTCGCCGAGCACGGCGCGCCGATGCCGAGCTACTTCAAGACGGGCTCCGACGACGCCTTCATCGAGGCGCTGCACGCGGAGTGGTCGGGCGCGCTGCCCGCGACGCTGCTCCTGGATCGAGCGCGCCGCGTCGTGCACTTCTGGCCGGGGCCCGTCGACGAGGCGTCGCTCCGTGACCCGATCGAAACGCTCCTGGGAGAAGAAGGATGAAGACCAAGCTCGCGACTCTCTTCGCGTTCTCCGCGCTCCTCATGTCGCCCTGCACCGCCCCCGTTGCGGTGGCGCAGAGCGCTGGATCGAGCGTGCTCGCGCTCGGCGCGCAAGCCCCCATGCGCACCCACCGCATGCGCAACGTCGACGGCCGCCGCGTGTCCATCCAGAGCGCCGCCGGCGAGCGCGGCACGCTTGTCGTCTTCACCTGCAACCACTGCCCGTGGGCGCAGGCGTGGGAGGCGCGCGTGACGGAGATCGGCAACACCTACCTCGACCGCGGCGTGGGCGTGATCGCCATCAACCCGAACGACCCCGAGGAGTACCCGGAGGACGGCTTCGAGGAGATGCAGCGACGCCACCGCGCCGCCGGCATGCGCTTCCCCTACGTGGTGGACGAGACCTCCAACGTCGCGCGACGCTTCGGCGCCACGCGCACGCCGGAGGTGTTCCTCTTCGACGCGCGCGGACGCCTCGTCTACCACGGCGCCGTGGACGACAACGCGCACCAGCCCGACCAGGTGCAGCGCCGCCACCTGCGAGACGCGCTCGAGGCCATGCTCGGCGGCCGCGCCATCGCGAACGCCGAGACCCGCTCGATCGGCTGCAGCATCAAGTTCCGGGACTGAGCTAGGCCCAAATCCAGCGCCTCGTTCCACGATGCGCCTGTATTTGGGGCTAGGAGCGCCGCAGGCGCGTCGTTTTCGGGTGAAGCGAAGGCGGCTTTGCCGCCGCAGCGAGGGGCTTTTGCGAAAAGCCCCTGACTAGAATCGCTAGGCCCGGAGCAAGCGCGAAGCGCTTGATTCGGGGCTAGCAGGCCGTTGAAGTACCGAGCCCGAAGGATCTCGGAGCGCGACGGCCCGGTTCTCGGTTCGGGGCGACGAGGAAATGCTTCAGCATTTCCGAGGAGACACGGGCCGAGAGACGGGTCGTCCCGCCCGAGAGACGAG
>JAVJQK010000017.1 GCA_040218145.1 Sandaracinaceae bacterium
ACCGCTTACCGGACCGAGCATGCCGTTTCCCGCGTTTTCTGGGCAAGGCGCGACGAGGGAGCGTGCTCTCAGCACGTGACCGAGGAAGCAACGCAGCCCAGGAATCGCGGGGGACGGCAGGCGACGGGAGGTAAGTGGATCAACTCTCGAGCGCCGTCATGCCTGGCGAGCCCGCGCGCCGGGTGCTGTAATGGCCCGCATGCTCCCGTGCCGGTCGCGAGTCATTCCGCTGGCGTTGCTGTGCGCCACCCTGCCCGGCTGCTTCCTCACGCACGGTCAGGATTCGCGACCTGACGGCGGCGCTCCGCTGCCCGCCGACGCCGGCCCGCCTCCCCCTCCGCCCGCCTTCGACGCGGCACCGCCGCCGCCGATCGACCCGACGTGCGAGCCGCGCCAGCCCGACTTCGCCTGCACCGACACGGAGACCGGGAGCGTGCCGGTGGGGGTGCCCTACGCGCTCCCCATCTACATCGGCGACGGCACCGGCTGCTTCTGCGGAGAGACGATCGAGTGCCGCGCCGTCGTGACCGGTCCCGGCCAGCTGTCGCTGGAGACGGCGCTCTGCAGCTCCGAAGACGACTGCGGCGCGTGCCTTCCCTACGTCAGGGCGACGTGCGACCTACCGCCGCTCTCCGAGGGCGTCTGGCGCGTCCAGGTCGACGGCCTTCACGCCTTCGAGCTGAACGTCTCGGACGCCACCCCGGGCGTCGGACCGATCGACGAGTGCCGGACGACGCCCGTCGGAGACAGAACGTGCGGCTGGGTCGCCCCGGCTCGCCCGGCCTCCGTGCTGCAGGCGTGCTTCTCCGCGGAGGCGCAGGCAGCGCAGCCGGTCAGCGTGATCGTCGAAGACCTGTGCGTCCCATGCGGCGCGGTGGTCGGCCCGTGCGTCGTCCAGCGGGTCGCGAACGAGCTGCGCGTGGTGCCGACCTTGCTCTCCTCGGCGTGCGACGGACCATGCCCCGAGATGTGCACGCGCGAGGTGTACGACTGCGCCGTCCCGCCGCTACCGGCGGGAGAGTACACCCTCCGCGTGGATGGGCTGCCCGAGCCGGGGCGCCTCCTCGTGACCGAGGGCGGCGTACCGCGACCTGGCATGGTCTGCCTCAGCGTCCCGGAGGACTGATCCCGCTCCTCTCCTCGGAGCCCCCTCGCCGCCGGCGTCCGCCACCCCTCCTCCCGCCACCCCCGCCGATTCATCGTCGTAAGTCCGCGGAATCACATGCGGGATGATCCGGATCGCGGCTTGCTCGTCTCGCCGGCATGCCCGGCCGTCGGAGAGAGCGATGACTGCGCCGCAGATGCAGGCGCGGGGCACGTATGCGCTCACGACGCGTTGCGTGTTCCGGAAGCTGCTGCTGACGCCGCACACGCCGCTGCTGCACGAGGGGATCGGGTACGCGATGGCGCGGGCGGCGCGGAAGACGGGCGTGCTGGTGAACCACGTCTCGATCGTGCCGAACCACATGCACAACGTAGTGACGGCGACGCGCAGGAACCTTCCCATCTTCAAGCGGCTGTTCGTGGGGGAGGCGTCGAAGTTCATCAAGGCGTACCTCGAGGCGCACGGGTTCGAAGCGCCCGAGAACGTCTTCACGCGGACGCACCAGATGCGGCTGGTGAACGCGGCCGCGCAGCTCGTCTATCTTCACTACGAGGACATCCAGCCCGTGAAGGACGGCCTGGTCGAGAAGGTGGCGGAGTACCCGGGCTTCACGACGGACCCGTGGATGCTGAAGGGCCACGCGATCGAGTTCCGGAGGCCGGACCTGCACTTCGACCCGGACACGAACCCGGACGTCGAAGACCTGAAGCTCGGGACGACCCCGCGGCTGGCGGGAGAGATGGGGACGCAGCGTGCGGTCGTGCACCTGGAGCAAGCGCGGCGCGGAGCCGAGCGCGCGTATCGCGAGGAGCGGAGCTACCCCGTGCTCGGGGCGGAGCGGCTGACCGCGCAGCACCCTTGGGCGGAGCCCGCGTCTCCGCGGAAACGTCGCCGTGGTGTGATCCCGACCTTCCGCGTGGTCGACGACACCGCGCTCGAGGTGCACTGCGCGAAGGAGACGCGGGGCTTCCGGGGGCGGCACCGCGAGGCGCTCGAGAAGCTGCGGGCGGGAGACCGGGACGTGGTGTTCCCGGCGGGCTCCTACCTGGTGTCCGCCTGCTACGGGCTGGACGTAGAAGAGCCGGATGGCGATTGCGTGCTCGCGGCGGACGACACCTTCGAGGACATGCCCGAGCGCGTGTCGGACGAGGAGCTTCGCGCGATCAGCGCGTCGCTGCGGAGCCTGTCCACGGCGGTGGAGACGGAGGACTCGCTCGCGGAGCGCGTGCGCGCGGGGGCGTCGGACTCGACGGGGCAGCGCGAGGCGCGGAAGGTCCAGGTCGAGGTCAGCGAGGAGCAGCCGGCCGAGAAGCTGGTGCCGCTGCGCGGACGGGGCGAGCGAGCTCGCGTCGAAGACGCGGACCCGAACGAGACCGAGCACACCGATGATCCGGACCGGCCCCCGGACGAACCCGGCGACAAGTAGGCTCCGCGGCTCGATGACGGCTCGAGCCGCGCATCGGTGGGTCCGTCGGGCGGGGTGCCTGGGACAAATCCGCTCTCGGTGGAGCATGAGTTGGCAGGAAGCCCACGGGGCTGGATTCATCAGGGCGGGAGGCCGGGGCACGCGCAATGATTTCGCTGAACCGTCCCCGTGGGCGCGGCGGCGGGGGCGGCGGCCGAGGAGCACATGGGGTTGATTGCGCGCGGTTGAGAAGCGCTGACGGGTCTCGCCCCGGGGTCTTGTCTTGTCTGCCACCTGGTTCGGGTCTCGCTTGCGCCGATCGCGCAACGCGCGGGGGAGGCCCCTGTTCGCGTGACGCGCGGTGTGGGTACTACTCTGACGGCGAGACTTGATGGCGGTATGCCCACCGACCTTCCCGCACCAAATACGGGGCGGGTGAGTTGGCTTCCTCGCCGCGAACTCGTACCACCGCCGTCTGACAGTCCGAGCACGGCGACTCGACGGCAAGCGACTCCCCGCACGTCGAGGTGCCCTCGTCTGAGTAGAACAGCGCGACTCCCTGTCCCAGTATTTCCGCACCAAGCGATCTCGGGCAGCATGCCCCGAGATACGTCCAACTGTCAGTCTCATCCGGGTACACCCACCTTACACCGACCACAAGGGCAGTCTGCGACTCGTCACACACTCGCCAGCCGTCGACGCGGTCGCTTTCGCCCTCGCACCCCGGGGGCCATCGTGACGAACGGCCCTGCTCAGAGAAAAGGCGCGAACAGGGGGCGACCTCCTCGTTCACGTAGCACTCGGCCCGCGGGGCCGCGCACGCCTCGACCCATGACACACCCAGCGTAGCGCCGGAGTAGGCGGGATCGAGTTCTGCTCCGCCTCGGCCGGGCGAACAAGAACTGCAACAGAGGAGTAGCGACAGCGCGAGAGGAATTGTGACGTCGCTCGTCCTCAAGCGGACTCTCGCGGATGACTTGGTTGCCGGCACGAGCGTTAGTCTCGGCAGCACGCTCGACGGCTGGATTCGAGGCTCCGTGATTTGGTCGGCGTACACCGAAGGAAATCCGCGACTGGCATGCCAGTAGGATACGCCTTCCGTTGAGATTCGCCCGTGGCCTCCAAGTTCGTGGTGTAGGCTGCCAGCCCGCTGGGCACGGATGGTACCGAGATTCGCACCCGCTGTCTGACCTCTCGCGCGATGAATCGACCGGTCGGCCGTGTCGGCGGAAAGGCCGCTCACGTAGAAGTAGTGCGACTCTCCAGAGATCTGGCTACTGCCTGCTTCACCGGAAACCGCGGGACTGACCGAACAGAGGCTTGAGTTCGCCGAACAGGCGGCGACAGCTCGGCTCTGCAACTCTGGGGACACGAACGTGACGCCTCCAGCGCCCGGACGTCCGGCGCTGGCCACTGCCCCGACTCGAATATTCAGGGAGTATTGGTGACCTCCCTCGGCGGTAGCCGTAGCATTGATCGTGTGGTCTCCACGAGACCCCGTCACGTTCCTTGCGACCCAGTTTGTGCTCCCTCGTCGTCCGGCCTGACCGGCGTCGTCGATCCGCAATGGATGGATGACGTGGACCGTACCAGTGTCCGCGCGAAGGATGTCGACGACGGCTCGGGCCGGCTCGCTGAGCTGTCGGTACATTTGCTCTGTCACCGTCACACCCGCGGCCGAGGAGCACATGGGAGGGGGGGGACGCAGGGACTCTCTCGCGGAGCGCGTCCGCGAGGGCGCGGCTGACTCGACGGGGCAGCGCGAGGCGCGGAAGGTCCAGGTCGAGGTCAGCGAGGACCAGCCGGCCGAGAAGCTGGTGCCGCTGCGAGGACGGGGCGAGCGAGCTCGCGTCGAAGACGCGGACCCGAACAAGACCGAGCACACCGATGATCCGGACCGGCCCCCGGACGAACCCGGCGACAAGTAGGCTCTGCGCGGCTCGATGACGGCTCGAGCCGCGCATAGGTGCGTCCGTCGGGCGGGGTGCCTGGGACAAATCCGCTCTCGGTCGAGCACGAGCTAGCAGGAAGCCCACGTGGCTGGATTCATGAGGGCGGGAGGCGGGGGCACGCGCCGCAATTTCCCTGATCCGTCGCCGTGGGCGCGGCGGCGGGGGCGGCGGCCGAGGAGCACATGGGGCTGGCGTGGGGAGGGGGGGGGGGCGCGCCGCAATTTCCCTGATCCGTCGCCGTGGGCGCGACGGCGGGGGCGGCGGCCGAGGAGCACAGGGGGCTGGCGTGGGGAGGGAGCGAGGGGCTGGCGGGGGAGAGGGAGCGAGTCCCCCGCGCTTCGCGCTTTCCGTCTCCACGGGGGCGGCGGCCGAGGAGCACATGGGGCTGGCGGGGGGGGGCGCCGCAGCGGGGGGCCGTCAGGGCCGCAGCTCAAGTCTGCTGAGCCCTCTGCTTCGGCGGAACTCGCGGCAGCTCTGGGCCCGACCGATGATTTCGGATGCAGACACGTTGCACGGACCATCGACGTCGCATGGGCGATAGCCGTAGCTGCCTCTCAGGCTGCCGCTGTCGACTCGAAGCACCCATTGATCGGGTCGTGCGCCAGGCGACAGCGTGTAGTTGTCGCCGCGCATGGCTTCCACGAATTGCAGCACGGAGCCACACTCGACAGTGTCATCGCGCTCATGCCGGCACCAACCGAAAGGGCTCATTCCAAGGCGCCAGCGCTGCCGGCTGACATTCTGATATACGTAGTCTGGTGTAATGAGCACGTAGCTAGGGAGAGACGTCATTAGACTGAAGCGGTCGTTCACATTCAACTCTTCCGGCATTCCCTCTAAGTACGGCACCAATAGGACCTGAGAGGGCCCAGGCTGCTGTGGGCTGCAGACGGCGTACTCCCCGGCGCCAGAGCACGCAACCGTGCCACAACTGATCCAGACCACGTAGAGTCCAAGTAGGATTCTCCAGCGTGTGTGAGCCGCGCTACTCATCTACTACTGGCGCTCGCTTTGGGGGGGCCCGCCGAGGACGCCGGGGCGCCGCGGTCGAGAAGCACATGGGGCTGGCGGGGGGCGGGGCGTCCTGAGTGCGCTCGGGGGGGCGCACATGGGGCTGATTGCGCTCGGCGGTGCAACCTAATTCACCACCAAACTCTCCAGCCTCACTATCGGATGCCCCTCTTCACGATGAAGATAGTGGACGCGCACGTGGGCGCCCTCGCGAAGCGCTCTAGCTCTGTTGCAGAACGTCATCGACATCTTGGATCCATGATAACGGAACTCGACCCCGCGCACACCAAACCTCTCGTCTAGATGCGCCCCACGTAATCATTCGACGAGATAACAGCCCCGGACGTCCAACTTTGAAGAACGGTATCCCGAGATCCACCGCGGCCGAGGAGCACATGGGGCTGATTGCGCTGGGCTGATTGGGCTCGCGGCGTCAACGAACCAAGTAGCGTCGCTCCTCCCATCCGCGGATCCAGGTCCGACCGAGAACCGGATCGAGGGCATCCGGTGTGCACACCTGAATCGCGTGCAGACGGCGTAACTCGGCCGGCGTGGGCTCATCCTCGACGCGAGCAAGACGTTCGACCACGGTCTGCGTGTCCGAATCCATCTGCAATAAATCGACCGCCGCCAGGAACGTCAGGACACGGGCTGTCTCAGGAGACACTCCGCGTTCGGCGCGCACATCCATGATCATTTGCTCGAACTGATGCTCGAACTCCCCACACGGCCCGTGCCACGGAAGGACGGCTCGAAGATCTGGGACGGCGCAACTGCTGATAGACTCGCGGAGGGTCTGTTCCAGGCAGCGCTGGCCGCTTGATTGAAACACGACCCAACAAAGCTCTTCGGCAGGGACGGACCAGAGCGTTTCGCCGTCGGGTATCATCGATAGCGGCATTTCGGCACATCGCGTTTCATAGCGCTCGACGAAACACGCTAGATCTCCCCGATCGGGAAGCACGATCTCCGCATCTCGGGCGTCCGTGACGTCATACGAGAGCACGTTGATTCCACCACAGGGCGGCGGAGTCACCAGCCTGGCTCCACATCCGCTCACCGCGAGCATCATGGGCACGATGGCCGCGATCGGGCGGATCGCGAACCCCATGGAAATACTTCGCACCGTTCTCACGGGGGGCGGCGTCCAAAGAGCAGATGGGGCTGATTGCGCCTCGCGCGAGTGTACACGGGGTACATATATTGACGGGTCGTAGGGCGGGTGTCGGCGGAGGACCTGGTGAAGGCGTGGGGCCTACTCGGCTGTGCTGAGGTCGGGCGTTTCATTCGGTCTCGACGAACGCGTCGCCAACGATCCGCAGCGTGGGGTCGGGGGCAGGTAGGTAGCCTCGTCGTTCAACGTGATAGCACTGGTCGCCACTGCCGAAGGAAACAGAATACGCCTCCCATGTATCTGATGACGAGGGCTCGCGAAGCTCACAGGCAGCACTCGTAAGATCCGGCCAAGCAGGGCGCGGCCGGCTTTCCGGACAGCACGTCAGGAAGGTATGCCACGAGCAAGAAATAGTCCGCGTACTTCGCCCGAATGAGGTCTGAATGGTCGCGATATGAGGGACAGTACCCGAGTCGCAACGCCGAGTGACCGGCGTCGCTCCCGCGACAGTCACCATCCCACGTGGATCATACGGCATGCTGCACTGGTTCACGATCGAACTGCCGAACAACTCGCTACAGATGACAGGCTGACCGTCGACGATGCACGCGAATTCAGTCTCCTGGGCTGACGCACCAAGCAGGATCTCGGAACCACGGCCTCCGGCCGAGCTTGCGTCGTACCAAAGCTACACGCGGAACCAAGAGCCACGCCGGTGCACAGCACGACCCGTCTCATTGCGACGGGGCACTTCATGGGGCCGGGACCCTAGACGTACGTGCACGCGCACGGTCCGTGGCGGCCTGCTGGATGCGCTCGATGTGCGGCTCCACGATCTGCTCGTGCATTGGTGAGTCTCCGTGCAGGTGCGGTCCCACTCGCCGTGCGAGTCATGCATGCTTTCCGTGCCACAGGGTACCCGACCTGTTCGCCTGCATCGACTGCACGCAGGGAGGAGACAACGCCCAGGCCCTCTGAACACGCCTTGACTTGCGATCCGAGTGAGCGCCCGTACTGCAATACGCCGTCTGGCCAACACCGTAACCCCCTCCCGGATATCAAGGCACATGTCCATGCGGGGCGTCGAAGTGCGGTGGGCGAGGAGGACTTGGGACTGATGGCGCCTCATGGCGTAGTTTCCGCAGTTCGTACCGTTCTCGCGGGGGCGACGCTCGAGGGCATGAGGCTGATTGCACCTCGCGCAGCTCTGGCATACGATTGGCAGCCAGATCATTTCAGAAACTGCCCCGCATGTTCTCCTGGGAGCCGAGCCCGTGCCTCGAGACTCTTACGGCTGGGCGTCGTACAGGACACTCCAAGTGCGCTGGCTCCCAAGATACCTGCTGATGGCGCTTCTGCTGGAATCGTGTGGGGCAACAGCGCCTCCTGCACAGTCCCGCACGACACATACGGATAATGACTACACTGAACAAGATTCCCCACGGGTTCTTAGAGCTTTCGATGCTTCGGTCGTACTGGGATTGGGGTCCGCCGAGCGCGTGTCCGGCCGCATGGCTTCAGTCACGTGTGGTGATGACATTGGCTGCGCCACGGACGAGGCCGGCCAGGCGTACTGCTGGGGGCGGTCCCGCGTAGACACCCCGGCCATGCCAGCAGGGGTTCTGCACCGATCTCCGACACGAATCGAAGTAGGATCAGCTCGTCGCGTTCAGGGACATCCGCTATGTGTAGAGGGGTGGACCTCCCAGCTCAGGTGCTGGCGGACGAATCGCTTCGAAGAGTTTCCGTGGCGTGTTCGGTCGTTTGACATCTCTCGATCCGGTTGTGTCATATCCCTCGACGGTGTGCTTCGTTGTTCCGCTTTGGCACATCCTGAACCCATTCTCGAACAGCCACCTCCAGCTGCGTTTCTGCCAATGGCAATCCCGGAGCCAGTGGTCGATGTAGCCGACTCCGGTGCTAGGCGATGCGCCGTGACCGAGTCTGGTGGTCTGTACTGCTGGGGCCGAAACCGTGGACGTTTGGGTCTTGGACACCGCGAAGATAGGTACGAACCGGAGCGGGTGGAGGGTCTGCCGCCGGTGGTCGCCGTGTCCATGGGGGCGGCGCACATCTGTGCACTCGACGAGGAAGGCACGGTCTGGTGCTGGGGCCTGAATCATCGTGGCCAGGTGAGCCCCGAAACGTCGCACTCGATCGAGACGCCGACCCCTCGCCCTGCCTTGTCACCGGCGACCAGAGTCGTTGCGTGGGGGACATCGACTTGTGCGGTAGTGGGCCGGCGCCTTCGTTGTACCAAAGACACGCACCCCAGTGCGCGGGCAGCTCATCGATTCGCTAGTGCTAGTGTAGGAGATGACGCAGTCTTCGAGCTCTTCGTCGGACTGCAATCACCTCTGCGCGACCTCTGCATTGGCGCCGGGGTTGGCTGTATGATCGACGAGAGCGGAGTCCTCTACTGCTGGGACCCACACCTGAATGAGTCCGGACTCGTTCGTCTCAGTAGGCCGTAGAGGCCGTCCCGGGACGCCTCTCAGGTCGCGGGCTGGGCGGCGCGCCACAGCCAGAGCGCGGCGAGGGTCATCGCGCCGGCCTCCACGGCGACCAGGAGCCACTGCTTCGCGACGATCCCGTCGACGACCATGCCGAGGAGCCGCGCCGCGAGCGCGCCGGCCATGAAGTAGAAGATCGCGGAGGGGATGCTCGTCGACCAGGGACGAAGCTCGGTGATGGCGATGAAGGACAGCCCCACCCCGAACAGCATGCCGCCGCGGACCCGGCGCTCGACCGCCTCGAAGAGGTCGGGGGGAGGCTCGGCGCCACCGGTGAGGGCGCCGAACCAGCCGGGGAACGCGGCGGCGGCGACGCCGACGACGGCCAGAATGATCCCGAAGATGCGATATCCAGTCATTTCTTCTCCCAGCCGCAGCTCGAGCCTCTCACGGAGTCGCGAGCTCGCGAATTCTCACGATCAAGTCCTCGCTCAACCCGCTCGCCACGACCCACGCGGAGCCTGGGCGAAGTCCGCCCCTCCCGCTCGACGATCGGGAGCGCCTGTTCGGGCACGCGGTGGGGGCTGCCCCCTCTCAGCCGCTCCCTGAGAGCCGACCACTTGCGAGGCTCCGCGCTGCATGACGTCGCGGAAACGGTCGCCGCCCCATCGCTCCGAAGCCCGCACCCGATCCAGGCGCGCCGCATCGGGCTGTGCGCCCATTGCCGCGGTCCATCCACGTCCCTTCGCACCCAGTCTCCGGAGGGGGGCATGCGCCCTTCCCCCGACTGCCAAAGCCGGCTCGGGCGGTCGCCCCATGTCACTCGCTCACGCGAATGGTTGCCGCACCTTCGCATTCGGAACCGAATCACGCCCCGGATTCGGCTCGCGAAGACCGCCCCGACGCCGCTCGGAGCTTCCACTCGAAGCCGGTCGCCTTCTCCGAGAGGTCCCACAGCCGCTCCATCACGGCCTTGTCGTAGGCGTAG
The DNA here is from genome assembly GCA_040218145.1 of Sandaracinaceae bacterium. Taxonomy (GTDB): domain Bacteria; phylum Myxococcota_A; class Polyangia; order Polyangiales; family Sandaracinaceae; genus JAVJQK01. Next base: position 10,029 of record JAVJQK010000017.1, read on the forward strand.
GGCTCCAGCGTCCCTCTCCCGACCGGGCCGACCCACTCGTTCGCGCCGGTGGGGCCGTACAGCGCCCTCGCCTCGAGGCCGGGCTCCGTGGCGCACATCACCTCGGGGTAGGCCCCCTTCTCGGCCGACTGAACCATGGGCGAGAGCGACATGAGCCCGAACGCCATCCGGGTCATCAGGTTGCCGCTGGTCTTGATGAGGGAGGTCTTCGACGAGCCGGGGTGGCAGACGAAGACACCGACCTCTTTGTTTGCTGCCTTCAGACGATCCTGCAGCTCGTAGGCGAACATCATCTGCGCGAGCTTGCTCTGCGAGTAGACGCTGTTCTGCTGGTAGTTCGCGTCCCAGTTCATGTCGTCGAACTGGATGGTGCGGATGCCCATCTTGTAGCCGAGGCTGGCGACCACCACGATGCGGCCCTTCGACTCCTCGATGCGCTCGAAGAGCAGCCCACAGAGCAGAAAGTGACCGTAGTGATTCGTGCCGAGCTGGCTCTCGAAGCCGTCCACGGTGAGCTTCTGCGTCGGCACCTGGGCGATGGCCGCGTTGCAGATGAGGGCGTCGATCCGGGGCACCGTCTTCAGCACCTCCGCCGCGGCCTCGCGCACGCTCGCCAGCACCGCGAGGTCCATGCGCACGAAGGACACGTCGGCGTCGGCGCCGAGCTCCTCCTTCAGGGTCGCGATGGCGGCGGCCGACTTCTCCGGGTTGCGGTTCAGCATGACCACACGCGCGCCCTTCGAGAGGAGCAGGCGCGCCGCCTCGCGGCCGGTGCCGGCGTTGGCGCCGGTGATCAAATAGGTCTTGCCTGCGAGCGAGCCGAGTCGCTCCGGGGTCCAGCCCTTCGGTCCGAATGTCGTGTCTGCCATGGTTCGAGCTCCTTCTTGCTCTCCCCAACCTAGGCGGCGCGGGCGACATCGCGCTGTCCCGGCGCGCCATTTCCCTGCCTTCGGGCGCCAGCGTCAGGCAGACATGGGCGCCGCGGTCAGCTGCTGCCGCAGCGTCTCCGGGGTCGTCCCCGTCCAGCGCTGGAAGGCCCGGAAGAACGACGTCGCCTCGTCGAAGCCCAGCAGGTAGGCGATCTCGGTGGCGGTCATCTGGGTGCGGCGGAGGTAGTGGCGGGCCAGGCTCTCCCGCGTGTCGTCCACGACGGCCTTGAAGCTCGTGCCCTCGCTCCGCAGGCGACGCTGGAGCGTCCGAGAGCTCACCGCGAGCCGGCGCGCGACGGTGTCCACCCCGCCCTGGCCGCTCGGCAGCGCCTCGGTCAGCACCGCCCGCGTGCGGTCGGCGAACGTCGCGTCGCGCTCGAGGTCGCCCAGCCGCCTCCGCAGCTCGGGCTCGAAGATGTCCCACATCGCTTTGTTGGCGGTGCGGAAAGGCTCGTGAGCGTCCGCCGCGTCGAAGGTCACGCGGATGATCTCGCCGCGCGTCATGCGGACGCCGAGGTAGTCCTCGAACGGCTGCGGATCGCGAGGCATCGCCGGCACGATCACCGACGTGGGCCGAATCGGCTGCCTCGTCCCCAAGCGCGCGAGCCGGGTGATGAAGAGCGCTTCGCTCCCGTGCATGCTCGCGGGCACGGCGGCGGCCTTCCACCGATAGGTGAGCTCGAGCCCCTCGGCGCCGTCACGGACCTCGAGATCGATCGGCCCCATGAGCGGCTTGAACCGAGCCAGCCGCTCGGCGGCCGTCGCGAGGTCCGGGCTGCACAGCGGCGCGAACAGCGCCGGCGTGAAGTACTCCGGCTTCATCGCCTCGGTCAGCCGGACCCAAAACCTCGCGTCACGGACGCCGGCGTCCAGCACCTCGAAGAAGCGCAGGAACGACTCCGTGTCGAGCCGGACGTCGTCGTGATTCAGCAGGTCGTCGGGGAGCCGGGCTCGCCGGAGCACGTCGACATGATCGACGCCCGCCTCGGCGAGGATGCTCTTCCAGCCCTCTCCGATCGCATACGTTCGCTCGCCCGCCATCGAGACCTCCTGGTGAAAGCGTAGCCGGGTTGGGTGGCTCCTACAGCTGACCCAGCGCCGCGAAGGGGTTCACGCCGCGCGGGACCGTCGGGGTCCAGGCCGGGTACTCCAGGCTCCCTCCACCTCCGGTCCACGCCCCGGTCAACCGTGGAGCTGGCGATACACGAAGACGGTGTCTCGCGTGGCGGCGTCGACGACGAATACGAGCACGGCCCCGCCATCGTCTGGCATGTCGGCGCTTCGCAGATGGATCTCCACCAGGACCCAGCTGCGCCCGGGCACGACGGCCGCGGGGTCTCCGAGGGCCGTGATCTGTTGCAGCAGCGTCGGGCCGTGTCGCCGGAGCTCGGCTTCGACCTGCGGCCACTGGCGCGGGCTCACGCGCGCGGCGGGCGCGAGCGCGTAGGTGGTGCGCAGATACTCACCTCGACCGAAGCGGTACGACGCGTCGCGCGGGCCGAGCTCGAGGAGCGCGGGCTGGACGCGATCTCGGAAGCACGCGAGCGCGGCCTCGACGGGCGTCGAGACGCCTGGAGCCGCAGCACACGGCGCTCCTCCCGCGGGAGGGTCGAGCTGCGACGCTCCGCCGAGCACCTGGTCGACCCGCCCGGCGGCCGAGGGGGGCAGCTGCCACGCCCTCGAGCGTCGGAGGGCGTCGGTGCCGGAGGAGCCCAGGCTCGCCAGACCGTCCACCGCTCGCAGTCGGAAGTGCTCGCTCCACTGCGCCTCCCTCCCGTGCTCGGCGTAGCGCGCGCGGCGGCGGTCGTCCGGTCCGCAGCGGAGCGCCTGCTCGAGGCAGACGAGCAACACCGCCGGCCGGTCACGCGTCGCCAGCTCGTCGGTGTCGCAGTCGTCGCAGTCGATCCAGCCGAACGTCGCTTCGCACTCGGGGGGCATCACGTCGCACGGCCCGAGCGCGGGTGGGGCCTCGGCGGCCGCGGGCTCGGGGCTGGGCGGCGCCGATCCGCAGGCCACGAGCAGGAGCAACGCGGCCGGGGTCGTCCTCATGCTGCGTCGACGCCAGACGTGCGTCGACATTCACTCGGCCGCCGCGTTCGTCGAGAGCGGGATGGCCGCCTCACTCCCAGCCCGGATCGGCGGTGTAGACGGTGAAGTCGTCGACGTAGAAGTCGGTCTCCTCGGTGAAGCCGCTGTTCGACCAGCCCAGCACGTAGCCGGTGCGGAGCCAGTTGCTTCCCCCGGGCGTGAAGCTCGAGAGGCCGACCATCGCCATGACCTTCTCCCCGTCCTTCCACACCTGGGCGACCTCGCGGGTCACGTCGTCGGTGATGAGGGCCATGATCCCGATCCGGACCCAGCGGCCCCGATCCGCGAACCCGATCAGAGGGTCGCGCCGGACGGCGTAGTGCTCCGACCCGATGTGGGTGGAGGGGTCGCCATCGGTGATGACCGACATCCTCGGCAGGCTCTCGCCCTCGACGCTCCCGCGGATGTACTCGTAGGTGAATTCGGCGTCTCCGTCGCGGTTGTCGTAGTGCTCGGCCCAGAGCGAGAAGAGCTTGTTGTTGTCGCTGCTGACGTCGTTGCGATGGTAGAAGTTGTCGGGGACCCGAAGCATGAACTCGATCCACACGCGGTCGATGTCGGTCGTCCCCTCCGGGGCGAGGTTGAAGCGCAGCTCCGACTGAGAGTCCTCCCCGGGCGCGTCCGGCCCATAGCGAAAGCGCGCGGCGTGATCCCCGCTGCAGCCGTACGCGTCCGACACCGGCTGGCTCCCCCGCCAGGAGAAGCCACTGTCGCTGTGCGTGAGGTCGCCCGTCTCGAAGTCGTCCTGGAAGATCGGGACCGCCCCCGACGGCGCCGGCGGCACACCGCAGCCAGGCGGCGGCTCCATCACGCCCGCGTCCGGCGCTGGCGCGGCGGCGTCGTCGCGCGGCCCGACGGGGGGCACCCTCGCGTCCGCTGGGCGCATGCCCGCGTCGCGAGCGGGCGGCGTGCTCGAGTCGGCTTCCTCGCACGGACCGTGCGCGTCGCACGCCGAGGCCAGCGCGGCCGCCACGGTCACGAGGACGAGAGTGAGAGGGACCCGGTGCGTCGTTCGAGGCATGCCCCAACATCCCATGGCTCCGATCCCGAGGCCGCTTAGCAACGCTAACCTCTCGACGCGGCGCCGGATTGAACCGCGCGGGACCCGTGGTTGACGGCGAGTCTCGGTCGGGCCAGCTTCGCCCGCCTACACCATGAACCGACTGTCGCCACTTCTCCTCGTCGCGCTCGTCGCCAGCGCATGTGCAGCCACCCGCGCCCCGTCGGGCCGCGTCGAAGACGGCGGCGTATCGGGGGGCCCCGACGGCTCCACCGCGCGTGTCGACGCGGGGGCCTGCGTGCCCTCGCCCGAAGGGACGCCCGAGACCTGCTCCGACGGCGTCGACAACAACTGCAACGGCAGCTTCGACTGCTCGGACCTGGCCTGCTCCGGCGTGGGCGACTGTCCCATCTGCGGGCACGTCGACACGCCCCTCGGCGCCCCGCTCGCGCTCCCGGACGGGGTCGGCGACATCGACTGCACGACCGACGCGGACTGCCCCGGGGAGCAGCGCTGCTTCACGATCGACGGGCTCACCGGGCCCACGACGGAGTGCCGCGAGTCCTACCGCTCGACGCTCTCCTTCATCGGATTCGGCGGCGCCACCTTCGACTCGGTGAACGACATCACGTCGCTCTGCGTGGTCATGGAGCACTCCTGGCTGCGCGACATCGAGATCACCCTCGAGGCGCCGAACGGGGCGCAGGTTCGGCTTCAGCGCTTCCTCGGCCAGGAGGGCGGCGAGATCTACCTGGGCCAGGCGGACGACTGCGATGACGCCGACGCGCCCTCCCCCGGGACCGGCGCGACCTATTGCTGGAGCCCCACCGCCTCGCGCCCCTCGATGCTCGACTACGCCAACGGCGGCGGCGCGCTGGACACGGCCCCCTCGTGCACCTTCGGCGACGTCGACATGATGCCTACCGGCGAGTACTCGGCCGCCGACGACTGGTCGAACCTGCTCGGGACCCCGCTGAACGGCGACTGGACGCTCTCGGTGACCGATCTCTGGCCGATCGACAACGGCTACATCTTCGAGTGGTCGGTCACGTTCGACCCGACGACCGTCGAGGACTGCTCCTCTCCGCTGATCTGAGCTCGACCTGTCCCGATTGCCGCCGCCGCCATCTTCACTCACGTTTGGGCTGGAACGCGGGTGAGAGGGGGGAGCATGCGAGAGACGACGCGCGGTGCCCGAGCGGGACGGAGCGTACGAGGCGCGGTGGTCGGATCCGTCGCCACCATCATCCTCGGTTGGGGTGCCCCCGCCGCGGCGACCACGTTCAATGTGAACACCACGGGCGATGAGGCGCGGCACGCCACCGCTCCCACTTGCGTCTGCCGCACCAGTCCGCGCGGCGATCGCTGCACACTGCGCGCCGCGGTGCAGACGGCGAACGTATGTCCAGGCCACGACGTCATCACTCTCGACGCGACCGGCATCTACCATCTCACGATCCCCGGCGCGTCGGAGGACGCCGGCGCGACCGGAGACCTCGACGTGCACGAGGGCATCACGCTCATCGGCAACGGGCGGCGTGTGCAGGCGGAGGTGGAGGACCGTCTGTTCGACCTCACCGTGCCGGCCACGGACCTCGTCGAGATGATCGAGGTCGACCTCGCGCGAGGCGACGTGGGCGGCGTCGGCGGCGCGATCCGGTCCGACGGCGGAGACCTCACGCTCGACAACGTCCGGCTCGAGTCGAGTCGGGCCACGGTGGCAGGCGGCGGTCTCTACATGAGCCATGGCGAGCTGTTGATCATCGACTCGACCATCCAGCTCAACGCTGCGGGGGATGGCGGCGGCGCCTATCTGGACGCGGCCGTGGACGCGGACCTGCAGGGCGTCCACCTCGACCAGAACTCCGCCGACGTCGGTGGAGGCCTGGTGGCTCATTCGAGCGGGCCGCTCTCGATCGACGACTGCCTCTTCACGAGCAACCAGGCCACCGCGGGGCCCGGGGGAGGTCTGTTCGTGGTGAACCCGGACAGCGCGCTCGTGGCGGGGACGACGTTCGTGGGCAACTTCGCGAGCGCTGACGGCGGCGGGGCCGTGCTCGTGCCGGACGTCGGCCCGGTGATGGTGCGGAGCTGCCTCTTCGACTCCAACGAGGCGCTCGACCACGGTGGGGGCCTCGTCGGCGCGGGTACCGTCGAGCAGAGCGCGTTCAGCGCGAACCGCGCCGAGCTCGGGGGCGCCCTCGCGACGAGCCCGTCCGTGTGGGGATACCTCCTCACCTCCGACCTCGAGGTCCGCAACAGCACGATCCACCGCAACACCGCGACCGTCGGCGCGGGAGGGACGATGGCGTCCGGCCCGACCGTGTTGCTCGAGCACGTCACCTGCGACGCGAACACGGCGCCCGCCCCCGGGCCGTCCGCGCACATGGGCAGCGTCCACCTTCGGGCCACGATCGTGTCGGGCTCGACCTCCGGGCAGGCGCTCTGCCAGCAGACCACGTCCCTCGGCCACAACGTCTCCCTCGACGCGTCGTGCGCGGGCGCGCCGTCCGATCAGGTGGTCTCGAACGCGGGGCTCGGCGGCTACGGTGCCTGGGGAGGACCCACCCCGAGCGTGCCCCTCCAGAGCTCCAGCCCCGCCCTCGACGCCGCGAGCCTCGCGACGTGTCCGCCGGTCGACCAGCGGGGGTATCCGCGCCCGTCGGGCCGGGGCTGCGACGTCGGATCCTTCGAGCTCTGAGCGCCGACCGAGGAGGTGGTCTCGGGCTGAAGGCCACAGCTCCCGGGGAAGGCGCGCGCGAGCTCTCGGCCGTGCTGCAGCGACGCTACTCTCTCCAACAACCTCGGAGCATGCCTGCGATCCGGGGCTCGGCGCAGCCGCCACGACCGTGAACGCCGCCGATGATGAAGGTCCCCGCCGAATCACCCGCCGAGCTGAAGCTCACGTTGGACTGGCGCTCTCCCGCACACCCCTCGCCCGCCAGACCCAAGGTCGCGAGGTCGAGCTCGGCGTCCCCCGGGAAGGTCCGTCCCCGGATGTCCGGGTTCCGGTTGGCGTAGCGCACGACGTGCTCCCCATGGCGTCATCGCGGCCGTCGCGTGATATCAGGCCTCATGTCGGACGCGCCTCCGCCCGGGCTCCACCCTTGGCCTCGGTCACGTGCGTGGGGCGCGCTCGCCGTTCGCAAGAGTGGGGAGACGGAGCACGGATGAGCGCACCGCGGGAGGCGTTCGAGTCGGCGCTGCGCGGCGACCACACGGCGGCGCGGGACCTGTTGAGCGGGCCGCTCGAGCCGGGATGGGAGATCGCGCTGCGAGCGACGCTCCCCCCCGGGGCGGGTCGGTCGCGACCGAGCCCGGACGAGGTGCGAGACTGTCAGGGGCCCGACGAGGCGCTCGCCCTCGCGTGCGCGCAGGGGGCCCGGGGCGGGTTCGCGCGGTGCGCTCCGGACGAGCTCCGCGCGTGGCGCGACGCCCTGGCCCTGCGGGTGAGCGAGGCGTCGCCCGATCTGTTGCTCGTCGATGTCCAGCTCGCGCTCCTGACCGGCGCGCCGGTCGACCTCGCGGCGCTCGAGGCGATCGAGGCGGCGGCGCTCCGCGGGGGCGCGGCCGAGGCGGTGGTAGACGCCGCCGCGACCCGCGCGCTGGTCGAGCTCGAGCGCGGCGAGCTCGAGGCGGCGCGCGGTCACGCGCGGCGCGCGGTGCGGATGAGCCGGACGGAGGAGCTGGTCCACCAGCAGTACCTGGCCGGGGTGGCGCTGGCGCGCGTGCGGCGCCACGCGGGGCAGCCGCACATCGCGCTCCGCATCCTCGGGGCGCTCGAGCGCGTGGCGCCCGCGGACTGGCGGCCGTGGCTCGAGCACGAGCGCGCGCTCGCGGGGGACCGGAGCGCGCTGCCCGCGGCGGAGACCACCCACGCGGCGCTCCGACAGCGCGCGGCGCTGGCGCCGTGCCCGCTGCTGCGCGGGGAGATCGAGCTCGCGATGGCGCTCCTCGATCCGGAGCACGCGGCGGCGGCGGCGACGCGGTGGCGCGCGGGGCGGGTGCACGAGGTGCCGCGCGGGCTCATCGCGCTCGAGGCGGGGACGACGGAGCACCAGGCGCTGGTGCTGGTGAGCCCGGGGCGGCCCGCCGCGCGGGTGCTCGCGTCGAGCGCCGCGATCGGGGAGCGGCCGCTCTTGAGCACGAGCCGACCCGGGCGCATCGAGACGGCCCTGTCGGTGCTGGCGCTCGCGCGCGCGCCTCTGGCGGTCGAGGCGTTCTTCTCGCAGGTCTACGGCTTCGCGTTCGAGCCCCGGATTCACCGCGGCTCGCTCGAGGTGCTGGTGCACCGGCTGCGCGAGCTGCTGGGGGACCGCGCGGTGATCGAGCGGGAGCTCGGGGACGTGCAGCTGGTCGCCCGCGAGGCGTTCGCGGTCCCCGATCCGCGCGTGCGTCGGACCCTCGACGACGCGGTGCTCCGCGCCATCGCCGAGCAGCCGGGCGCGACCGCGCGCCAGAGCGCCGAGCGGGCGGGGGCGCCGCTCCGGAGCGTGCAGCACGCGCTCAAGCGGCTGGTGGAGGGCGGCGCGTGCGAGGCGATCAAGCGCGGCCGCGTAGTATGCTACCGCGTGGAGGACACGACGTTCACCGAGCCCACGCGCGTGCTGGAATGGAGACAGGACCCCTCGTGACCCGCACGCTGTCTTCACACTATTCGCCTTCACTCGGGGCGTCTTTTCTCGCTGCGCTTCTCGCGGCCGTGATCGGTTCGCTCGCGGGCTGTCAGGACCCCTCGCTCGAGCTGGTGATCGACCCGCCCGATCCCGGGTCGGTGTCGCGGGTGGCGCTGCGGGTCTGGGACGCGGAGCTGCAGCTCGTCGGGGACTTCTGGGTGCCCGTCGGCGAGGGGGACGGCGAGATCACGCTGCCGTGGCGGGTGCCGTTGACGCCTCGCGGGGGCTCGGAGAGCCGCTGGTTCCTGGCCGAGGTGGAGCTCTTCGACGACGCGGGATGCCCCACCCGGCGCGCGGTGGTGAGCGGCCCGTCGAGCGATCTGCGCGCCCGCACGCTGCGCTTCGAGGCCACGGGGCTCGATGGCTGCGAGGCGGCGTTCGTCGATCCCGCGGGCGGAGGCACCGAGTGCGCGGAGGACGCGCCCTGCACGAGCATGGAGGACGCGATCGACGCGGTGGTCGGCCCGGGCCGCCCCGAGGTGGTCTACCTGCGCGGCGACGTCGACCACGTCCTCGACGGCCCGCGCGGGCTGAGCCTCGGCGACGAGCGCACGGGCGAGCCCGGGGCGCCGCTGGTGATCCGCGCGTGGCCCGGCACGGGCACCCCGCGGTTGCGCCTCGCGAGCCCGGGCCCCGACGCGGTGATCGAGTCCTGCTGCAACGTCGACGCGGGGCGCGACCTGGTGCTCGACGGGCTCGACATCGCGGGGGGAGTGCGCTTCGGCGTCTCGTTCAACGGGAGCAACGCGGTCGACAACGTGGTTCGCCACGCGTTCGTGCACGACAACGGGCTCGACCGCGACGATCCGAGCGGCGCGCCGCAGGAGCTCGGCCGCAACGACGCCGCGGTCATCGCGGTCAACGGCGCCAACGGCACGACGATCGAGCACAGCGTGTTGCGAGCGACGGGCGTGCGCGGTCCCGCGAGCCCCGCGCGGCTCCCCGGGGTTGGCTTCCGCGCGGTCGGGGACGCCGTCGTCCGGGGCAACCTCGTCGTCGACAACGCCGAGCAGGGCGTGACGGTGCGGGGCGGGACCGCCATCGAAGGCAACGTCATCTGCCAGAACGGCTCGGAGGGCGTGCGCATCGAGGGACCCGCGACGATCGTGGGCAACACCATCCTGCGCAACGGGGCCGGGATCTCGGCCGAGGACGGCGACCGCGTCAGCAGCGCGGGCAACGTCGTGGTCGACAACGCGGGGGCCGCCTCGATCGGCGGCGTGGAGGTCGAAGCCGACTGGCTGCACGGCAACGCGGACGGCCGCGACGACGGAGACCCCCGGCTGCTCGACCCGGAGGCCTGCGTGGTCACCCTCCGCCCCGACTCGCCGCTCCGCGGGGCGGGGCCCGACGGCGCGAACCTCGGAGCGCGCTGACCCGATCGGGTATGCTCGGGGCGGTTTGCCGGCGTACGAGCCAGTGTGTGATCTCGCCGACGGTGGCATGGCGACCGTGTCGCTCGTCGTGCGCAGAGAAGGCAGCTTCCTGCGCCCGTACGCGATGAAGCGCTTCCACCACCGCAACGCGGGGGACCCGGGCATCAAGCAGATGTTCCTCGACGAGGCGCGCATCGCCGGGCTGCTGCGGCACCCGAACGTGGTCAGCGTGCTCGACGTCGGCGAGGACGAGACCGGCCCGTTTCTCATCATGGACTACGTGGAGGGGCTGTCGCTCGCGCAGCTCATCCGCGCGCGCCAGATCTCGGCCGGTGAGCCCGTCTCGACGCAGATCGGGCTGCGGATCCTGGTGCAGGCCGCGCGGGGGCTCGCCGCGGCCCACGAGCTGACGAGCCCGACGGGGGCGCACCTCGAGCTCGTGCACCGAGACATCTCGCCGCAGAACATCCTCCTCGACCTCGAAGGCACCGTGCGCATCGCGGACTTCGGCATCGCGCGAGCGGCCGGGCGCGCCACGGAGACGGAGAACGGCGTGCTGAAGGGCAAGCTGGGTTACCTCGCGCCCGAGACGCTCCAGTTCGCCGACAGCGACCACCGGGTCGACCTCTTCGCGCTCGGCATCGTCGCGTTCGAGCTCTTCACGGGCCGGCGGCTCTATCGGGGCGGGGACGTGAAGGAGACGGCGAACCGGATCCTGCACGAGCCGCCGCCGGACCTCGGGATGCTGCGCCCCGACGTGCCCGACGGCCTCGTCGAGCTGGTCTTCAGTCTGCTCGCCAAGGAGCCGGAGCTGCGCCCGGCGACGGCGCGCGAGGTCGCCGACGTGCTCGACCATCTGCTGGTCGACGTGGTCTCGAGCGAGGGCCCGACGCCGCTCGACGACTTCGTGCGACGACAGGCGGACGTCGAACAGATCGAGACGCGCCGCGCGCAGCTCGCGGCGGCGATGGACGCGCCTCGCGCCGTCGAGACCGCGGCGCCCCCAGCTCGACCGCGCTGGCCGATGGCGCTGGGCGCGGCCGCGCTGGCCGGGGTGGTCCTCCTCGTCGGCCTCGGCGTCGGGATGGGCTGGTGGGCCGAGCCGTCCGAGCCCGAGACCATCTCGCCCATCGCGACCGATGAAGCCGCCGAGACGCCCGTGGGCGAGACGCCGAGCCAGGAGAGCGCGGCCGACGAGAGCGCGGCCGACGAGAGCACGCCCGACGACAGCACGCCCGACGAGAGCACGCCCGACGACAGCGCGGCCGACGAGAGCACGGAGCTGGAGGCGAGCGGCGCCGAGCCCGCGAGCGCCGCGGCGCCCCCCGACGCAGAGGAGCCGACGCTCGAGGCCCCGCGGCCGGCCCGGCGTCGTCGACCTGCGCGGCGGAGGCGCACGTCGCGCCGCGGCGACATCCCGGTGGTGCATGAGTATTGACCGCCTGACGGTCCTCGCGGCGCTGCTCGCGCTCGTCCCCGTCACGGTTGCCGCGCAGGCGCCGACGGAGGCGGACGAGGCCGAGCGGCTCTTCCACGAGGGGGCGAGCTTGCTCGAGGAGGGGCGCTACGAGTCGGCGCGGGTCGTCCTCGAGCGCGCGCTCGCTCTCGAGCCGAGGGCGTCGACCGGCTTCAACCTCGCCTCGGCGTTGCAGGCTCTCGGCCAATCGTGGGAGGCGCACCAGCTCTTGACCCGCCTCGAAGCGGGGGAGCTGGGCGAGCTCGACGCGAGGCTGCAGGAGGCGCTGGTGGCGCTGCGCCGCGCCGTCGCGGAGGGGCTCGGGCGCCTCGAGCTGCGGGTGCGGACGCCGAGCACGGTGGAGGTCTTCATCGACGACGAGCGCGCGGGTGAGCTGGTGGCGGGCAGCGTGCTCGGCCGCCTCCTGCCGCCCGGACCGCACACCCTCCGCGCGGTGGCGGAAGGCCACCACCCGTTCCGCGCGGAGGTCTCCCTCGAGCGGGGCCAGACGGCGCCGTTCGTGATCGCGCTCGAGCCCTCGGAGGCGACGCCCACCACGTCCCGAGCCGATCCGGTCGAGCCGCCATCCGCGCGCGAGCAGCCCGCAGGAGGGTTCGACGTCGGGCTCGCCGTCGGCCTGACCGTCGCCGCGGTGGTGGTGCTCGCGGTGGTGGGCGTGATCGTCGGCGTCGTGCTCGCGGACGGCGGCGCGCCCTGCGACGAGGTCATCGGCTGCGTCGAGTTCTGATCCGCGCCAGCCGCGTAAGGTTCGGCGCCGCTCGCGCAATTCACCCCGCCCTCGGCCCCGCTCCACGCTCCGGAGGTCTGGAGGGCAGCATGCGTGGATTGATTCGAGGAGCGCTGGGACTGTGGCTGATCTGTGGCCTGGCTGGCTGCGAGTACGCGCTCGTGGCCGAGGGGAGCGACGCGGGCGACCGGGACGATCCACCGGCGCGCGACGGCGCGACCGCCGAGCCACCTCCCGTCGTCCGCGACGGCGGAGAGCTTCCCCCTCCCGTCGACGAGGACGCGGGCGCGGACGATCCGCGTGACGCGGGCTCGACGCCGCCGGTCGACGTGGACGGTGGGAGCCCCCCGCCGGACTCGGGCCCGGGAGGCCCGCCGCCGCCCTGCGTGACCGGCGCCGGGCCGCTGCCCGTCATCCCCTGCGGCGCGGGCTTCGGCATGGAGACCCCGGCCGGCAGCGGCCGCAGCGCGAGCCCTCCGCGAACGACCATCCACCGCGTCACCACGCTGGCGTCGTCCGGGCCCGGGTCGCTCGACGCGTGCGTGAGCGCCTCCGGGCCGCGCGTGTGCGTGTTCGAGGTGTCGGGCGTCATCGAGCGCACCCGTGACCTCGAGATCTGGGATCCCTACATCACGATCGCGGGGCAGACGGCCCCCTCGCCCGGGATCTCCATTCACGGCGCCGGGCTGCGCATCGCCGCGAGCGACGTGCTCGTCTCCCACCTGCGGATCCGCGTCGGCGACCGCTCCGCGGGCCCGGCCGTGCACAGCCGCGACGCCATCCGGATCTCCAACCGCGACGGCGAGCCCCGCCGGATCGTCATCGACCACTGCTCGCTCGCCTTCTCGAGCGATGAGATGGCGTCCATCTGGTACCGCGCCGGAGACGTCACGTTCATCGACACGCTGATGGGGATGCCGCTCCACGACTCCATCCACGTGGACGAGGGCGCCAGCGGTCCGGCGCCTCACGGCTTCGGCCCCATCTTCGGCCAGGAGTCCGACCGGGTCGCGCTGCTGCGCAGCGTCCTCGCGCATCACCACGGCCGCAACCCGCTGTCGCGAACCGACGGCCTCGTGATGGCGAACAACGTCGTCTACGACTGGGGTAACGTCGTGACGAACCTCGCCTCCACGCGGGGCTCGGTCAACCGCTCCACGGTGGTGGGGAACGTCTACATCCCCGGGCGCGACTCCGTGTCCCGCCCGCCCATCCTGGTCAACTCGATGCCCTCGTCCTCGCGCGTCTACCTCGCCGACAACGTCGGGCCCGGCGTGACGTCCGACCCGTGGTCGCTCGCGGACAACCGCGCCGGCAGCTTCGTCGTCGCCTCCTCGCCGCCGGTCACCTACGCCGGCTACGCGCCGCGCCCCAGCGCGGGTCTTCGCGCCGACCTCCTGGCCACCGTGGGCGCGTGGCCCTCGGCGCGTGACGCGGTGGACCGGCGCATCGCGCGCGAGGTGGAGATGGAGACGGGCGGCATCATCAACTGCGTCTCGGCCGACGGGAGCTCCCGCTGCCGCGAGAACGGAGGCGGATGGCCCACGCTCGCGGAGAACACCCGCGCGCTGAGCTTGCCCGCGCGCCCGCACGACGACGACGACGGCGACGGCTACACGAACCTCGAGGCGTGGCTCTTCGCCTTCACCCCGTGAGCGTTCAACCCTCGATCTCGGCGATGGCCGCGCGCCACGCTTCGGGCAGCGGGATCTTGCTGCCCGAGGCGTAGTCGAAGCTGACCACGACGCCCTCGCCCTTCGCGGCCACGGTCGCGAGGCGCTCGCTCCAGACCGCGTACTCCATGCGGAAGCGGTCGTCGCCCACCTCGGGGATGCGCGCGCCGACCGTGACCGTGTCCGGATAGGTGACCGGCGCGCGGAAGCGGCACTGGGTGGAGGCGAGGATGGGGCCGGCACCCGAAGGCGTGCCCTCGATGATGCCCATGCGCTCGAAGTACGCGATGCGCGCGCTCTCGAAGTACTGGAAGTAGACGGTGTTGTTCACGTGCGCGAAGGCGTCCATGTCCCCCCAGCGCACGGGGAGGGTCAGCTGGACCGGGAAGCCCTCGAGCGCGGCGGTGTCTCGCTCAGCCACGGAGCTCACTCCGGCAGACGGAAGGCGAGCTCGGGGGCGGTGAAGCCGTTCGGGAACACGGCGCCGATCATGGAGATGACGCGCATGCTCTGCCCGGTCGCGTCGGCCTCGACGACGGCCTGGCAGCCCTGGTTGCCGCAGACCGGCTGGACGAGGGCGCTCAGCGCGCTCTCCGGGTCGACCGACTCCTGGTGGCGCACCGTGAAGGCGCCCTCGGTCGCGGGGTCGGGCTCCTCTTCGCCTTCGGCCGGCGCGGCCGGCGCGGGGGCGATGCCTTCGATGAGCGCCGGGCCGCCGCCGCCGCCCTCGGCCTCGGGCTCGGGCGCGTTCGTCTGGCGGAAGGTGACCTTCATGCCCTGGCCACGGGTCCAGAGGGTCATGCCGAGATCGCCGCCCTCGGCCACGCTCGCGTAGGGGCCGTCGCAGTCGATGTACTGACCGGCGCGGCACGCGTCGTAGACCTCGCGCCAGTGCTCGGTGAAGGCGCTCCAGGGCACCGCGCGGCCGGAGAACTCGGCCGGCTGCTGGTCGTTCGGGATCACCCGCCAGTTCGGCAGCGGCATCCAGCCCTTCGAGGGCGACTCGCCGAGGGTGCGGACGGCGATGTGGACCTCGCGGAGCCCCACCGCGTGCACCGTGTTCAGGGTGGTGACCAGCGTCTGATACGGGACGTTCGCGTGCACCTCGAGCGCCGCGCTGCCGCGGGCCGGCTGCGCGGTGAGCTCCTGCCGCAGCTTGGTGATCACGTGATCGGCGAGCTCTCCCTCGGGGAGCCGGCCGCTCGTCAGCTCCAGGACCGGTCGGTGGTTCAGCCGGAGCTCGGTCGGGCTGATCTCGATCCGCGCCGCGTTCGAGGGCTCGCTGCCCTGGTTGTTGCGGCTGATGGGCAGCTCGTAGAGGCCGACGATGGGCGTCGTGTCGAGCGGCTCTTCTTCGGTCTCCTCGCCACACGCGGCGAAGGCGGTGGCGGCGAGCAAGGACACGAGGGTGAGCCCGAGGGTGCGCGTGCGGAGGTTCATGGCGGCGGAGCGTACCCCGGACGAACCGGGCGCCGAAAGCCCCCGACTTTGTGGCCGGGGGTTGGCGCGGTAGCCTGACCCCATGCGCTGGTGTGCTCTGGTCTTGACGGTGGGGATCCTCGGCGTCGGGTGCGCGCGCACGACGCTCCGATCGGACCTCGGCGAAGGAGGCACGCTCGACGGGTCGGTCCCCGACGCGGCGCCGTGCGGCTGCGCCGACGACGCGGACTGCGCCGAGGGCGACGTGTGCCGGAGCTGCAGCTGCGTGCCCGCGCCCGAGCGCTGCCGCGGCGACTTCGAGTGCCGGCCCGGTGAGCGCTGCGAGCGCGGCGAGTGCGTGTTCTCGGGAGACTGCCGGAGCGACGGCGACTGCGACCCGGGAGACCGCTGCGTGGAGGGCCGCTGCGCGCGCACCGTCGAGTGCACCTCGCGCGGCGACTGCGGGCCCGCTGAGGACTGCGTGGACGGCGTCTGCGTCATGACCCCGGACTGCTCGGACGCGACCCCGTGCTCGGGCGACGGCTTCACGTGCGTGTCGGGGCGGTGCGTGTTCACCGGGGAGTGCGCGGGCGACGACGACTGCAGCGTCGGGTTCTCCTGCGAGGGCGCGCGATGCGTGTTCACCGGGGACTGCGTCGACGATGACGACTGCGGCGTGGGGGCGCGCTGCCAGGACGCGCGCTGCGTGGCGACCGGATGCGGGCGCGACACGGACTGCCCGAGCGGGGAGATCTGCAGCCCCCTGCTGCGCCGCTGCGTGCCCCGCGACGAGTGCGTGCGCGACGCGGACTGCCCCGTCGGGCAGCTCTGCCTGGTCGGCAACTGCACGCCCATCCCGCGCTGCATGACGAGCGCCGATTGCCCGCCGCCCGAGCGCTGCGACGGGTTCCGGTGCGTGCCCGGACCCGAGTGCCGGACGGACGGCGAGTGCCGGACGGATGAGCGCTGCGACGGAGACACCTGCCAGCCCATCACGTGCGCCGCCGACGGTGACTGCCGCGCCGGGTGGCGCTGCATCGCGAGCCGCTGCCTGCCGCCCTTCGTGTGCGGGCGGGACGAGGACTGCCCGTTCCCCGGTCAGGTCTGCCGCGACCGCGCCTGCCAGGTGCCGGGCGGATGCACGTCCGACGCGGGCTGCGGGCCGATGGCGCCGGTCTGCATCGACGGCGCGTGCGTGCCCCTGCCTCCGCCGAGCTGCTCCCGCGACACCGACTGCCCGGCCGGCCAGCAGTGCAACTTCGGCTTCTGCGAGGCCATCCGCGAGTGCCCGACGGACTTCACCTGCCCGCCGCCCAGCGTCTGTGAGCGCGGCGGCTGCGTCCTGCCGCCCGAGTGCACGAGCGCGGCCGACTGCATGGCCAGCGGACTCGACTGCGTGGGCGGCCGCTGCGTGCCCACCGGCGTGTGCGGGAGCGACGGAGACTGCCCCGCGCGCTACGCGTGCGTGAGCGGGAGCTGCGTGTTCGTCGGCAGCTGCGGGCGAGACGCCGACTGCATGGCCGGTTTCCGGTGCGTCCTCGGCAGCTGCGAGCTCGTCCCGGGCTGCACCGCCGACGCGGACTGCGCGATGGGGGAGCGCTGCGTGAGCGGGACGTGCAGCGCCGCGCCGTGCCGCAGCGACACGGAGTGCGGCGCGGGGAGGGTCTGCAACCTCGGCACGCGGACGTGCGTCCCGGACATCACGTGCAGCGCCACCACGGACTGCCCGCTCGGCTGGAGCTGCATCGGCGACCAGTGCTACTCGTTCCCGTTCTGCAGCCCGCCCGGGCTCATGGGCGGCTGCCCGCCGGGCACGGTGTGCGCCGACTCGATGGTGTGCTTCGTGGCGCCGGAGTGCATGGCCGACGGTGACTGCGCGGCCGGGCAGCGCTGCGACGGCGGCTACTGCCAGCCGACGACGTGCAGCGCCGACGCGGACTGCTCCTTCAACTGGAGCTGCGTGGCGAGCCGGTGCTTGCCCTGGCTCCTCTGCGGCAGCGACGCCGACTGCCCCGACATGCGCACCTGCGTCAACAACACCTGCACGGTTCCAGGCGGTTGCATGCGCGACACGGACTGCCCGCCGACCCAGAGCTGCTTCGCGGGTCTCTGCTTCAGCCTCCCGCCGCCCGCCTGCACGACCGACATGGACTGCATCGCCGGAGAGCGCTGTCAGCTGGGCTTCTGTCAGCCGAGCACCCCGTGCCGCATCAGCCGCGACTGCCCCACGGATCAGGTCTGCGTGGGCGGCTTCTGCCGCCTCCCGACCGAGTGCCTCGCCGACGCCGACTGCGACCCGGGGGAGCGCTGCGACGAGCGGGCGCAATGCGTCCCACGCTGACGGTGCCACGAGAGGGTCCCCGCGTTGACTTTTCGTGCTGTCCTCTTGCACATTCGCGGTCCAGGGTCGACGCTGTTCACTCACCGTGACCTCGGGACTGTTCCAGATGCCTCCCACGAAAGGCGACCAGGCCTTCATGGGGCGCTTCCTCCTCCTGGAGGACGACGCGACCATTCGGGAGCGCTTGCGCGCGCGGCTCGAGGTGCATCGGCCGGTGGACCTCGCCGACTCGATCTCTGCGGCGCGCGTGCTGCTCGCGGAGGAGCGGCCGTTCGTGGGGTACGCGTTCGACATCCACCTCGCGGACGGAAGCGGGCTCCGGCTGCTCGACCAGCTCCGGGCCGCCGGCGCGTCGGCGCCAGCCGTGGTGATGACCGGCCTGCCGCTGACCCGTGATCTCGTGCTCGAGGTCGGCCCGCTCGGGCGGCTGCTGCCGAAGCCGACCACCCCCGGCGCCGTCGAGGGCTTCGACCAGGGGATCGAGGCGTTCGTGCGCGACGCGCTGCTCTTCGAGCGGCGCTCCCTGGGCCTCAAGGCCACGCTCTTCGATCTCTCGGACGGATCCCTGACACCCACCATGATGGAGGTGGCGCTGCTCGGGATCCGCGGCTGGTCTCGCGAGGAGATCGCCAAGCACCTCGGCGTCTCCGTGACGACGGTGCGCAACCACATCTCCGACGTGCTCGACCGCTGCGGCCTCAAGGGCCAGAGCCTCCGCGCGCTCCGGCGCCGCGTCGAGGATCTGGACGCCGGCCGCGCCGAGCGCGAGTAGCAGCGCGACTCACTCCGGAAAGGGGATCGCCTGGCGTCCTGCTTGCGCGCGGAGCCGGGCGATGAGGACGTCGTCCGCGGTCTCGGCCGTGTAGGGGTACTCCGCCGCGGCGTCGAAGACGGTCTCGGGCATGTGCTCGGTCATCTCGATCACGTCGCCCGGGAGCGGCCGCTCGAGGTTGCCCCGGAGCCGCACCGCTCCGCGGCCCTCGCCCTCCGAGATCACCTTGTGGCCCACCGCGGTCTGCGGAGCGAGCACGTTGTTCTCGACCAGCATCTGTCCAGGTGAGATGCGGACGGACATCGCCGTGCCGCTGCGCCACTCGATGAGGTTGTTGAACGAGTGCGCCCACCCCATGCGGATGAACGGGAGCCGCTGCACACAGTCCTCGTACCAGTTGTGATGGCCCGTCCAGCGCATCCCGGCGCCGTCGCCCGTGTCCGACGACGCGCCCACGAGCATGGTCTTGTCGTGGTTGCGGATGTGCGTGTACGAGATGGTCACCTCGGTGACGCCCTCGGTCGCGTCGAACGCCCCGTCGCCGCCGTTCTCGAGGTCCATGTGGTGCACCCACATGCGCGCGCCGCCGTCGTAGAACCGGATCAGGTCGTCGGCGCTGTCTCGAATGGCGAAGTGGGTCAGGATCACGTTGCCGCGCCCGCCCTGCACGAACAGGCCGTCGCCCGTGACGGTGATGTCGGCGCCGCGCCCGTCGACGGTCTTGTCGCTCTCGACCTGGATGGGGGAGCGGAGCGCGATCTCGCCGCTCACGCGGAAGCGGATCCACGCCGGGCCGACCGCCTCCGCGGCGGCGCGGAGCGAGCCGGGGCCGTCGTCGGCCAGCGTGGTGACGTCGACGACGGGGCCGCCCGCGCCGCCCGTGGTGAAGCGCCCGAAGCCGACGCGCTCGTCGAGGATCGCCTCGTGCGCGGGACGCGCGGCGGCGTCGAGGTCGCGCCCCGCGTCGAGCGCGCCGCCGTCGCCCGCTCCGCCGTCGGTCGAGCCCGGCGGCGCGCCGCCACAGACACAATAGTCCGAGCCGTGGCCCGTCTCGGCGCAGTCGAGCGAGGGCAGATCGGCCTGGGCGACGCACTCTCCGGGGGCGTCCTCGTAGCTCGCCACGCACGCGCGGCCCAGGGCCTCGCACACCGCGTTGCAGCCGGCGCCATCCTCGAAGACCAGCTCGCAGCGCTCACCCGCCTCGGCGCAGAGCGACCAGCCGTTGGCCTCCGCGACGGTGGCGCACGAGATGGTCGCGCGCGCGTCTCGCTGGACGGAGGCGTCCATCGGTTCCGTGCTCCCGCCGTCTGGATCCACCGGGTCGGACGCGTCGCAGGCGGTGAGCGAGCAGAGAAGACACGAGAGCGTGATCGCGCGGAGAATGGGGGCCTCCCGGGGTTGCGGTCGATTCTATGGGCGCCGACCGTGGACCGCGCCGGCTGGAATCGCACGCCGTACGAGAGGCCCACGCGTGCACGGGGCGCGGGTTGGGCGCATCCTGAATGGCGATGGGGCGCAGCGGTAGCCAGCCCGAGCCGAAGCCGGACGCCGAGCGGCGCGTCACGGTGCGGCGAACGTTCGCCAAGGACCGCGTGGCGCCGCTGCTCGAGTCCTTCTCCTCGGTCCGTCACCGCGCCTTCGGCCGCTCGCTCGAGGCCAAGCACCGCGAGACCACCGAGGCGCACCTCGCGGCCGCGCTCCTGCGCGAGGACGCGGTGCGACGGGCCGTGTCCGCCTGCGGCGCGGACGTGGACGACATCGAGGCCCTCGTGGAGGGCACGGTGGACCAGGAGCGGCGGCGACCCTGGTGGGCCTTCGGGCGCACGCGGGAGAGCGTGGCGCTGCTCTCGCTCTACGACCGGGCGCTGATGCACGCGATGAGCGCGGAGCTCGAGCGGGTGAGCCCGGTGATGCTGCTCATCCGGATCGTGGAGGCGGCGCCGCCGAGCCTGGTCGCCGAGCGGCTCCGGGCGTTCGACCTCGAGGCCGAGCGCCTCAAGCTCTGGGTCGCGCACGGACGCGTCGAGGACGAGGCGCTGCCCCGCGGCGCCGGGCGCGCGTCGCTCCGCATGATGAACGACCCCTTCACCACGATGGAGGCGGTGATGTCGCTGCTCCGGTCGCACCTCGACGTCGACGAGGCGCGCGCGGAGCGCCTCATGCGGCGCGTGCACGAGGGTGGCAGCGCGGTGGTCGGCCGCGGCCCCTGGGACTGGGCGCGCCAGAAGGCGGAGGCGATCGTCGCCGAGGCGCGGGCCATGGGCTTCCCGCTGGCCGTCCGCGTCGAGGCCGAAGACCAGCGCTAGAACTGGCGGAGCTGGTCAGCCCGCGAGCCCGAACGCCTGCACGGTGCAGACCTCTCCGACCGCGTCCGCCGGGCGCGTGTTCCGGACCTCGATCCGATCGATCCGCGGCTCGGGCGCAGCCGGGAAGACGACGTTGACCCGCGCGGAGCCGTGGGCGGGGACCCGCACCGGCATGAACCAGGCGTCGCTGCCGGGCAGACCCGCGGGGGTCAGCGCGCGCCCTCCCCCGTCGGCGAACGTCGCCGCGTTGAGGGGGCCGAGCTGGAGCGTGCGATCGGACGGGTTCTCCACCACGATCCACACGCGCTGCCCTCCGTCCGGGAGGTGAAGCGGCACCGGCGAGACGGGCTCGACGCCGTCGAGGCGCAGGGTGACGCCCTCGCAGATGTCCCCCGTCGCAGGGCTCGCGGGAGGCGGGCTCGCGGGAGGCGGGCTCGCGGGCGGCGGGCGCGGCGCGTCACGCATCCCGTCGCGCATGCCCTCGGCGAGCGAACGCAAGAGGCTCTGCACGCCTTCTCCGAGCCCGCGCATCGCCTCCGACACCGCGTCCGCGGGGAGCGCGCACTCGGGGATCGGGGCCTCGCCCTCGCGCGGCGCGCCCGTCCCCGGGACCAGCACGAGCGTCGGCTCTCCGTCGCCGGCCGCGGCGAGCACGCAGCTGTCCTGACGCAGGGTGACCTGGTGATCGCTCGCGATCGACAGCTCCACGTCGACCTGCCCCTCGATGACGGTGACCGCCTCGACCTCTCCGACCCGGACGCCCGAGACCAGCACGGGCGAGCCTTCGTGCAGGCCCGCGCCCTGGCTGACCCGGGCGTGGTGCGTGTCGTCGCAGCCGACGGCGAGGAGCGCGGTCATCAAGAGGAGTCGACGTATCACGGCCGCAGTACACCTCATGGCGAGGCGATGTTCCAGCGGTCGGGCTAGGACTACTTGGTCACATTTACGACGGCCCTCGCTCGTTCAGCGGCTCCGGGCGCGTCGCTCCTCTTCGAAGGGGCTGAAAGCCCCTCCTTCATCGTCGCGGCGCGCCCGAAACCACTGTCCGTCGCGATCATCCGCCG
>JAVJQK010000018.1 GCA_040218145.1 Sandaracinaceae bacterium
GTCCGGTCACCCACCTGGCAGAGGGCGACGACCTCGGCCCTGAACTCCGGCGTGAACTTCCTTCGTTTTCTTTTCGGCATGGGACACTCCTCGCGCATCTTCGCGCCTTCGGGGGTGTCCACGGAAGCGGGGGATCCTCACTCCGCCTCCGCCTCCGCTTCCGCTTCCGCTTCCGCTTCCGCCTCCGCCTCCGCCTCCGCCTCCGCTTCCGCTTCCGCTTCCGCTTCCGCTTCCGCCTCCGCCTCCGCTTCCGCCTCCGCCTCCGCCTCCGCCGCGTCCGCTGCCGCCTCGGCAGCCGCTTCGGCAGTGGCGTCCGCTGCCGCATGGGCAGCCGCGTTCGCCTCGCGTCGGCCTCCGCGTCGGCCTCCGCGTCGGCTGCGCGTCGGCCTCCGCGTCGGCTGCGCGTCGGCCTCCGCGTCGGCTGCGCCTTCCCCTCTGATGCTGCTGCCAGCCGCGTTCGCCTCCGCGTCGGCTGCGCCTCCGCCTCGGCTGCTGCTGCCGCTGCTCCGACCGCCGGCGCGAGGGAGGGCGGCTTCGGGCTCGCCGGACGCTGGGTGGTCGCGGGTCCGAAAGGGCGGTGGGCCGGGGGGACCGATCACGCTCGACCGAGCTGTCCTCGTCGCGCGTGGGTGCGCGCGGGGCTCGATTCGTCCGGCTCCCCCCGCGCCGTGTGCTAGGCCCTGGACGTGCTCGAGCCTGGAGACCTGCTCGAAGGCAAGTACCGTGTCCTTCGCCAGCTCGGCGCGGGCGGGATCGGCGCGGTCTACGAGGCGGAGGCCACGGACGTCGGGCGGCGGGTGTGCGTCAAGACGTTGCAGGGGCGCTTCGCGAAGGACGCGACGATGCTGGCGCGCTTCCGGCGTGAGGCGAGGACGGCGGCCGCGATTCATCACCCCAACATCGTGGCGGTGTCGGCGTTCCATGACGGAACGGGCGGGGCGGGGTCGCCGCCTTTCCTGGTGATGGACCTGATCGAGGGGCAGACGCTCCACGCGCTGATCCGGCAGACGCCGGGGATGGATCCGCCGCGGGTCGTGCGCATCCTGGCGCAGATCCTCGACGCGCTCGAGGCGGCGCACGGACACGGGGTGGTGCATCGGGATCTCAAACCGCACAACGTGATGCTGACGTCGACCCGCGCGATCGACGACTTCGTGCACGTGCTGGACTTCGGGCTGGCGGGGCTGCTCGACGATCACCGGCGCGAGCACTTGACGATGACCGGCCAGATGCTCGGGACGCCCGGCTTCATGGCGCCGGAGCAGGTCGAGGGGCAGCGGGTGGATGTGCGGTCGGATGTCTTCGCCGTCGGCGTCATCGGGTATGTCATGTTGACGGGCAAGCTGCCCTTCGGGGGAGAGACGGGGCCGGAGAGGCTGGTCGCGCTCCTCGAGAACCCGGCCGCGCCGCTGCGGCAGAGCCGGCCCGATGTGGACGCGGAGCTCGCCGCGATCCTGCACTGCGCGCTCGAGAAGGAGCCGTCGCGTCGGCACGCGTCGGCGAGCGCGATGCGGACCGCTCTGAGCCGGTGGGCGCGCCGCGCGATCCCGGAGGCGGCGGCGGTCCCGGCGACCGCCCCCCCGCGCCCCGCGCCCACCGCCGTGATGAAGGCCGCGAGGGAGAGCGAGCGCGACTCGCCGAGGAACGCCGCGCGTGAGGGCGGACGACTCGAGCGCCCCGGGTTGGATGGCCACGCCGCGCCCAGGCGACGCGTGACCGAGGCGCTGGCAGGCGCGTCGGAGCCGCCCCTCCGCGCTCGCCAGGTGCGTGCGTTCGCCGCGCGCCCGATGCCGATCGCGGCCGGCCGCGCGGCGTCGAGCCCGCAGGGGAGGCGTGGCTCGGCTGCCCCGCGGGCGCGATCGGCGCGGCCAGGCCCGAACGGCGCGCATGCCGTCGCCGGCGCGACGTCGCTCCCACCGCCTGCCTCGGCCCCGGCGCGCGAGGTGCCCGGCAAGCGAGTGGCGCTGCTCGGCGTCGGAGCCGCGCTCGCGGTGCTGCTGGCCTTGTCCGCGGGCGCGCTCGTCGTCGCGGTGGTCTCTCGGTCCACCGCGCCCGCGAGCGCGCACACGGCCCGCGAGGTCGGTCCGAAGTCACGAAGCATGAAACCGATGGAGGCAGCGTCGATGGAGGCGGCGTCGATGGAGGCGGCGCCGCTGCCCGAGGGGAACGGGCTCCGACCTCCGTCTCCCGTCGCGTCGACGCCCGCGGCGCCCGCGGCCGTCGCGCCGGTGCCCGTGGAGGTGCCGGGCGCTCCGGCCGAGCGGGAGTAGCGCCCGGCCCCAGCCACTCCGGGAGGGACGGCTTCGGCGCCGAGCGCGGGCTCGGCTGCACCGCGCGCGCCCTGCATCTGCTGTCGTTCTTCCCCTACCTGTCGGATCGGTAGGGTGAGGAGCTGGCCGCCTGAGCTTGGTGTCGGGCTCGCTCGCGCACGAGCAGGCGGCCTTCCGGACCTGCTCAGTCCGGGGCCTCGCGGGGAGGGCTGCGTTTGCAGCGGCGCTGACTGTGCCCCCGACGGAACCGCGGCATACTCGGGATGTGCGAGCGCATCTCGGCATCTTCGTCGCGTTCCTCCTGGCGAGCGTGGCCAGCGCGCAGGTCTCTGCGCCCGATCCTCGATACGGCGGGACCTATCGGTTCGACGGGAGCGAGGAGGACGGTCGGCGCCGGGTTCGCAGCGCGATCGAGCCCGCCCTCGCTCGCATGAACCCCCTGATGCGGGCCATCGCCGAGCGGCGGCTCGACCAGAGCGTGCCCGTCGCGCGGCGCATCATCGTCGCGCTGAACGGCGACCGCATCTCGGTCCGCTACGAGGGTGAGCAGAGCCGCACGTTCGAGAGCCGCGCCGGGCATCCTCGAACGGTGGAGGCGCGAGACGGCCGCGAGGCGCGCCTGACGCAGCTCTTCCGCGACGGCCACCTCGAGCAGGTCTTCGAGGGCGAGAACGGTCGCATGTACAACGTCTTCCAGCTCGCCGAGGACGGCCGCCGCCTCACGCTGGAGGTGGTGATGACCGGCGAGCGGCTCGAGCAGCCGATCCGCGTGCAGCTCCCCTACGTGCGGGCCGGGGGCTGAGTCGCCGCGGTCGATGGTCGCACGCGAAGCTGCGGGTCGCTCGAGGCGTTTCCAGCGGCCTCGCTCCGGGTTAGGGTTCGCGCATGAAGAAGCACGGTTGGCTCTGGCTCGCTCTCGGGTTGATGGCTTGCGGCGGCGGCGGCGCGAGCAGCGGCGGCGGCGATGACGATCTGGGCGACGACGAGCTGTCGTTCGACACGAGCGGCGACGAGGTGGAGCCGGGCCACGAGATGCGCGGGAGCGCGATCGAGATGATCGGCATCAACCCACCCGAGCGGCCGTGGTCGGAGATGAGCCACGACGAGAAGGAGTGGGACATGGTCGGCCGGTTCCAGCCGATCTTCGCGGAGCTCTTCCGGACGCACGACGCGGAGGAGTTCCCCGAGGTCGGTTGTGAGACCTGCCACGGCGACGACATGCGGGATCGTGAGTTCGCGATGCCCAACCCGTCTCTGCCCCCCGTGCCGCCGGCGTCGAGCCCGGCCTACGAGATCATGCGCGACGCCCACCCCGAGGACATGCAGTTCATGGAGGAGCACGTGACGCCGGCGATGCAGACCATGCTGGGCATGGGCGCGACGTTCACCTGCAACGGCTGCCACCCCGGGCCCGGGTCGGCCGAGGTGCCGACCACCTTCTGAGCCGCGATGGGGCGACGCCGGGGGAAGAAGCGCCGCCCCGAGGAGGGGCTCGAGGCGAACCTCGCCGGGGCGAGGGTGGTGGCGAAGGAGCGCTTCGGGGTCAAACGCCTTCACCCCGAGCAGGAGCGGGCGCTCGAGGCGGTGCTCGCGGGGCGCGACACGCTCGTCGTGCTCCCGACGGGCTACGGCAAGTCGCTCATCTATCAAGCGGCCGCGATGCTCCTCGACCGGCCGGTGATCACGGTCTCGCCGCTCATCGCGCTGATGCGCGACCAGGAGCGGAAGCTGCGCGCGGTCGGGGCGCCGGTGATCCGGCTCGACAGCACGCTGAAGGCGAGCACGCGGCGACAGTCGCTCGACCGCCTCCGGAAGGGGGGCAAGCTCATCGTGCTCACCACCCCCGAGACCCTCGAGTCGGAGGCGGTGAGGCCCTACCTCGAGGAGGCGCGGCCCGGGCTCCTCTGCGTCGACGAGGCGCACTGCATCTCGGAGTGGGGGCACGACTTCCGCCCCGCCTATCTGCGCCTCGGGAGCGAGCGTCGTCGGCTCGGTATCCCGTCGGCGCTG
The DNA here is from genome assembly GCA_040218145.1 of Sandaracinaceae bacterium. Lineage (GTDB taxonomy): Bacteria > Myxococcota_A > Polyangia > Polyangiales > Sandaracinaceae > JAVJQK01. The sequence continues at coordinate 4,281 of JAVJQK010000018.1, forward strand.
GCGCTCACCGCGACGGCCACGCCGAGGGTGACCGAGGACATCGCCGCGCGCCTCGAGCTGCACGAGCCGCTCGTCGTGCGGGCGCCGCCGCACCGCGGGAACCTCGAGCTCTCGGTCGAGATCACGCCGGGCAACATGAAGTACGAGGTCGCGGGGAAGCTGCTGCGAAAGCTCCCCCGGCCCGGCGTGGTGTACTGCGCGACGACCAAGGCGGTCGACGAGCTCTTCGCCGCGCTGACCCGCGCGCGCATCCCGGTGGCTCGCTACCACGGGAAGATGAAGACGAAGGAGCGCACGGCCTCCCAGAAGCGCTTCATGAAGAAGGGCAAGCAGGTGGTCATGGTGGCCACCAGCGCCTTCGGCATGGGCATCGACAAGGCGGACATCCGCTACATCGTGCACTTCCAGACGCCGGGCTCGCTCGAGCAGTACGTGCAGGAGGCGGGGCGGGCAGGGCGCGATGGGAAGAAGTCTCGCTGTGTTCTGTTGTTCGACCCGTCCGATCTGGAGATCCAGGAGTTCCTGCAGAAGCAGAGCCGGCCGACCGGCGCGCAGCTGCGGCGGGTGGGGCGCGCCCTCGCGGCGTGGGCGGCCGACGAGCGGAGCGTGACCGCGAAGGAGCTGGCCCTCTCGGCCGAGGTCCCGTCCAACATCGCGAAGGTGGTCTGCGCGCAGCTCGAGCAGCTCGGGCTCGTGGAGCTGGAGAAGCGGCGCTGGAGGCCGCGCGCGCACCCCGCGGAGCTGCTGACGAGCGCCGAGGACCTGGCCGAGCGGTTCGAGATCCAGCGGCAGGAGGACGCGCGCCGGCTCCGCGCGTTGCCCGACTACGCCCGCACGGAGGGTTGCCGTTCGGTGTTCATCCGGCGCTGGTTCGGCGAGGAGGATCCCCCGCGGTGCGGGCGCTGCGATCGCTGCAAGCTCGAGCGGAAGCTCAGCCGCGCCGCCGCGGACATGGTCGAGCGGGCCGAGCGCGCGGCCGACACGGGGGGAGAGATCGAGGCCCGCCCTCGCCGAGCGAAGAAGCCCGACGCAGCGCCGAAGCGGCGCCGACGTCGACGCCGGCGAGAGAAGAAGGGAGAGGGCCGGCGCCGCGCGCCGAAGGGCTCGAAGCGCGGCGATGGCGAGCGCAGGAGCTCGGCCGACGAGAAGAAGGGGAAGAAGCGGAAGAAGCCGAAGACGGCAAAGAAGCCGAAGAAGCGGGACTGACGGAGTCCACGCCCCAACCCGGGTTGACGTCCTCGTGCGTCCGGCCGACTCTCGCCGCATGTCTCGCCTCCTCGCGTCGACGGCGCTCGCGTGCTTGCTCACGTGCCTCCTCACCGCTCCGGCCGCCGCGCAGCGCCGAGTGGAGGTCGCCCCCGATCGGCTCGCGCCTCTCACCTCGGAGGGCTCGGTCGAGCTCGGCTTCTTCACCGGCTCCGTCGGGGCGTTGGGGGTCGACGCGGTCAGCGGGCTGCTCCGGGCCCGGCTGGTCTTCGATCAGACCATCGAGGTCGGCCTCGTGGCGGGCTGGGGGTGGGCCGAGGTCGACATCGGCGGCGTCTCCGCCGACGCCGCCTCCGCCGCGAACCCGCTCCTCTACGGGGGGCTCGTGCTGCACGACGACCACACGTGGCGGGTCCGCTTGAACGGCGGGCTCGCCTTGCCCGCCGCGCCCGACGAGGACCGGGCTGCTGCCGTCGTCGGGCTCAACGCCGGGACGCGCGGCCTCGCGGAGCTCTGGCTCTGGGCTCCGTCCCGTCTCTCGGTGGTGCCCGGAGCCCAGATCGAGGCCGTCCCCGTCGAGTTCCTCTACCTCGAGGGCTCGCTGCGGACGGGCCTCCTCTTCCCGCTCGCGGAACGCCCGACCATCGCCTTCGACACCGCGGGCGAGGTCGACGTCTCCATCGAGAGCCAGTTCACCGCCGCCTTCCACCACCCGAACGTGCTCGGCGGTGGACGCCTGCGCGCGGTGTTCATCCCGACGCTCGACGAAGACCGGGACCGCGCCCAGCTCTCGATGGATCTGTTCGTCCGCGGCATCGGCCGGGTCAACGACGCGGAGCTCTTCGCCGAGTGGCGCCTCCTGATGAACCTCGACGACGACCTCGGCTTCGCGTTCGATCAGGGCAAGGTCTGGGGCATGTTCTTCGTGTTCGGCGGGGGCTTGCTCCCCTGAGGGGGGGCTTCGAGCGGGCTGTGAGGCGGGCGTAAGCCGGGGCTCTGCGACGACGCACGCGCGCGGGCGGCGTGTGCCTCTACAATGGCGCCAGCATGCGCGCTCTGTTGCTCTGTCTCCTGCTCGCGTCCGGATGTGACGGCGAGGTCGCCCCGGACGCTGGCTCCGATCCTGTCGACGCCGGCGCCGACGACGCGGGCCCCGGGGACGCGGGCCCGCCGATCGTCGACCTCTGCGACCCCGGCGCCGATCCCGGGCCGTTCCCTGCCCCCGACGCGTGGGCGCCCAACCGCGGGCCGGGCGGGCCCAGCGCGACCTTCGAGGAGGGGGCGCTCTACGCGAACTGCGCCTTCCTCGACGGCGGAGAGCTGGACACGAGCGACCACCACAACCTGGTCACCATGTACGACGGCTACCTGCTCATGCCGTGGGCGCCGGAGTACGGCTCGGGCGGGCTGACCTTCTGGGAGTTCGACGACCCGTGCGATCCGGTCGTGGTCGGCTCGGGGCACTCGGGCAGCATGCGCGAGACGCACGCCATCGGCTTCTCCCAGCTCGACGGGCGCTGGGCGGTGGTCGACCAGCTCGGGCTCGCGCTCAGCGAGGGGCGGGGCGGCATCCAGTTCTGGGACGTGAGCGACCCGACGGCGCCCGAGGCGGTGCGGGATCTCGAGCTGCCAGGATTCGTCTACCCGGACGCGTACGCGCGCGTGACGCTGAGCGTGTTCTGGCAGGTGCCCTACGTGTACGTCGCCGGGGCCGACAACGGCGTGTACATCGTCGACGCCGCGAACCCGCGCCAGCCGCGCTTCATCGGGCAGTACGTCTTCGACCCGATCCTCCGCGTGGGCCAGGTGCAGGTGATCGGGAACCTGCTCATCGCCACCGCGGCCGAGGGGCCGCGCACGGTGCTGCTCGACGTGAGCGACCCCGAGGATCCGCAGCCGCTCCCGGGGGGCGACTTCCTCTCGACCGACGGCGAGGGGCGCGCGCGGGAGGCGTACTTCACGAACTTCGTGGGCGGCCACGTCTACTACGCCAACAAGGACGGCGGCGGCGGCCTCGTCGTGTGGGACGTGCGCGACCCGCGCGCGCCCGCGTACGCCGGGAGCCACATCTCCGATGGCAATGGAGGTTACGTCTTCGTGCAGCACGACCTCGCGTTCGTCGGCGAGTCACGCTTCGCCGCGATCTATGACGTCTCGGATCTGTCGAACATCACCGAGGTCACGCGCCTCCAGCTCGAGGGGGACCTCGACACCGTCACGCCCATCGGCAACGTGGCGGTGCTGAGCGTCGACGACGACGCGAACCCGGACCAGGGGAGCGCGGTGGCTCCCTTCGCCACGACGCCCGATGCGCAGGGCCCGGCCGTGCGCTGGACCTGGCCGGAGGACGGGGCGACGGAGCTGCGGACGACGTCGCGGATCGGGCTGAGCCTCGACGAGCTGATCGACGTGAGGTCGGCGCACGAGGGCTCGGTGCGGCTCTATCGGAGCGGCGCCGACCCGGACGCGGGCCGCGTGCCCGCGGTGGTCAGCGCGCAGGAGGCGATCGTGAACGTGCACCCCCGCTGCGCCCTCGCGCCGAACACCGAGTACACGGTGGAGGTCATGGCCGGCGGGATCGTGGACTTCAACGGCAACGCGATCGCGGAGACCGCGCGCTTCACCTTCACGACCGGCCCGGAGTAGCCGCGGACCCCCATGCGCGTCCCCTCTCTCCTCGCCAGCTCTCTCTTCACCGCCTCTCTCTTCACCGCGCTGGCGCTGCTCGCGTGTGACCCGCAAGCGGCCCCCGACGCGGCGAGCCCGGACAGCGACGCCGGCCGGGACGCGGCGACGGTGGAGATCCGCGCCGAGGCGGGCCCCTCGCGCTACGCGACGGTCGGCGAGGTGGTCGCGTTCGACGGCTCGCGCTCGACGGGGGCGGAGTCCTATCGCTGGATCTTCGGCGACGGCGAAGAGACGGACGCGAGCGCCGACCCGACGGCGAGCCACGCCTACGACAGCCCCGGTCGCTACCGCGCGTTCCTCGAGATCCGTGGCGGGGGGCGGACGCGGACCGACTCGCTCACGGTGAGCGTGACGCGGCCGGCCGTGCACGCGTCACGGCAGAGCAGCTCGGTGGCGGTCGCGGGCGGCGAGGTGGCCGTGGTGAGCCCCGACTCGAACGAGCTGGCCGTGTTCTCCATCGAGGCGCTCGCGCTGCTGAGGCGCGTGGCGTTGCCCGCCGATCCGCGGACCGTGACGCGCTTCGGCGACGGCTGGGCGGTGGCCTGCCAGGCGGCCGGGGTCGTGGCGCTCGTGAGCGAGGACCGCGTCGAGACGATCGAGATGCCCGCCGCCTCGCGGCCGTTCGGGGTCATCGCGGTCGACGGCGCGCTCTACGTCTCGCTGCAGGCCACCGGGCAGCTCGCGCGGGTCGAGGACGGCGCGGTGACGACCTTCGACGCGATCGAGGACGCGCGCGGCGTCTCACTCCTGCCCGACGGACGGCTGGCCGTCACGCGCTGGCGCTCGCCGGACGCCCGGGCCGAGATCGCGGCGCTGGCGCCCGACGGAAGCGCGAGAGAGACGTGGACGCTCGGCTACGATCCCCAGCCCGGCTCCGACACCGAGAGCGGCGGGGTGCCGAGCTATCTCGAGCAGGTGCTCGTCTCGCCGGACGGCGCGCTGGCGGTGGTGCCTTCGCTCCAGGCGGCCATCGGGGAGGGGCTCTTCCGGAGCCCACGCGCGCTCACGCACGAGACGACGCTGCGCGCGGCGGTGAGCTTCTTCGATCCGCGCGGCGGCGAGGAGGACTTCGAGCGCCGCAAGCTCTGGGACGACCGGGGCTTCGCCGCGGCCGGCGTCCTGTCGAGCCGGGGCGACTTCCTCTTCCTCGCGATGCGGGGCAGCCGCGCGGTCGAGCGCCTCGATCTCCTCAGCGGCGCCCAGGCGGGCACGCTGCTCGAGGTCGGCCACGCCCCGCAGGGGCTCGCGCTCTCGGACGACGACCGGCTCCTCTTCATCGACGCCTACCTCTCGCGCGAGCTGGTGGTCTACGACGTGGCCGACGCGGGCGCGCTGCCGGTGGAGGTCGCGCGCCTGCCCATCCCGAGCGCGGAGCCGCTCTCGCCGGAGCTCCTCCGCGGCAAGATCCTCTTCAACGACGCCGCGGATCCGCGGATCGCGCGCGACTCCTACCTCGCGTGCGCTCACTGCCACCTCGAGGGCCAGAGCGACCGGCGCACGTGGGACTTCACCGACCGCGGCGAGGGGCTGCGGAACACCATCGATCTGCTCGGCCGGGCGGGCGTGGGGCACGGCCCCCTGCACTGGAGCGCGAACTTCGACGAGGTGCACGACTTCGAGCACGACATGCGCGGGCCCTTCCGGGGGCTCGGGCTGATGGACGACGCGGACTACGAGGCGCGGAGCGAGACCTTCGGCGCGCCCAAGGCGGGGCTGAGCCCGGACCTCGACGCGCTCGCGGCCTACGTCACCTCGCTCGACGCGCACCTGCCCAGCCCTCACCGCGCCCCGGACGGGAGCTTGACCGAGGCGGGGGCGCGAGGGCGCGTGATCTTCGAGGCCGCCGGCTGCGAGAGCTGTCACTCCGGCCCGACGCTCACCGACAGCGCCGTCATCGCGGGCGCTCCCGTCCTCCACGACGTGGGCACGCTCGGCCCCGGCTCGGGCGGCCGGCTCGGCGCCCCGCTCACCGGCCTCGACACCCCGACGTTGCACGATCTCTGGAACACCGCGCCCTACCTGCACGACGGCTCGGCCACCCTCCGCGAGGTCCTGACCACGCGCAACGCGGGCGACCGGCACGGGGTCACGAGCGGGTTGAGCGAGGCCGAGCTCGACGACCTGGTCGCGTATCTGCTGCAGCTCGACGGGCGCCGATAGAAGCGGTCAGCTCGAGACGCAGCGGCCGCCCATGTCCACCGCGCAGCGCATCGCGCCGGGGCAGTCCGTGTCGGACCTGCACGGCGGCACGCAGATTCTCTCGCCCGGCGGGCCGAAGCAGTTGGGGAAGAGCGGGTCGGCGCACTGGGCGTCGGTCGTGCAGCGCGTGCTCGGCTCGCAGAGCCCCTCGACGCAGAAGGTCGGCGGGCCGCTCGTCCCCATGGGGTCGCAGTCCGGGTGGTCCACGCACTCGGCGCAGCCGCCCATGAAGCAGCGACCGAAGAACGGGTCCGGGCAGTGTGCGTCCTCTTCGCAGCCGCAGACGCCGCGCACGCAGACCGTGCCGAAGGGGTGCTCGCCGAGGCCGGCCCGGCCGTCGCACTCCTCGGCCGCGTTGCAGCCCGGCGCGCAGAAGCCGCCCATGGGGCTCGGGCGGCACACGATCGCGTCGGGCGCGGGCATCTCGAGGCAGTCGGTGTGGCTCGCGCACCCCGCACCGGCAGCGTCGCGCCCGGTCTGCGCGTCCATCGCCGCGTCCGTGCCCGCGTCCGCGCCGGATCCGACATGGCGGCTTCCGTCGAAGAGCGCCGAACATCCGCTCAGCGCCACCAGCGCGAGCAAAGCACCGAGACACCACACACGCATCGCTGCGACCCTATCACGGGGAGGCTATGCTCGGCCCCCATGCGGAACTGGTTGCACGCCGCCCTCTCGATCTCGGCCCTGATGTTCGGTTGCGACGGCGATCCGGCGCCCGACGCGGCCGTCGACGCCGGCCCGGACGCAGGGCCTCCCGTCGCGTCGTCCTCCGCGGTGCGCTTCTCGCTCGACGGAGACGTGGACACGCAGGAGACGTTCTTCTCTTTCCCGTTTCCGTCGGACCTCCGGCTCTCGCCGGACGGCACGCCCGAACTGACGGGCTACCCGAACCCGCGCGTGGCCATCGTCGACAACCTCTTGCCGCTCGCCCAGGACCGGCCGGGCTGGCCCGTGATCCCGGTCGGCCTCTTCCGCTTCGGCGCGCCGCTCTCGCCGCAGACGCCCGGCGAGCACTTCGCGGCCGCGCCCGAGAGCGCCGTCTTGCTGGTCGACGTCGACCCGGAGTCCCCGGACCGCGGCCGCCTCTACCCGACGATCGCCGAGACGCTCCCGTCCGACCGCTACACCGGGGACAACCTCCTCGGCGTCGCCGCGTACCCGGGCGTCGTGCTGCACCCGGGGCGCAGCTATGCGTTCGTGATCCGACGCGGGCTGAACGACGCCGAAGGCGCCCCGCTCGACGTGCCCGAGGCGCTGACGCAGCTCGCCGCGGGCGAGACGCCGAGCGGCGCCTGGGGCGAGGCGGCGGCCGCGCTCTACGCCCCGCTCTTCGAGACCCTCGACACGCTCGACGTGCCGCGTGACGCGGTCGCCGCCGCGACGGTCTTCACGACCGGCGACGTGGTGGCGGACCTGCGCGACCTGAGCGAGCGGGTCCTCGACGCGCACGCGGTGACGGTGGACGACCTCGCGCTCGACCCGGGCGACGGCGCCACGCACGAGCGCTACTGCGAGCTGGTCGGCAGCGTCTCGCAGCCCCAGTTCCAGCAGGGCACGCCGCCCTTCGACACCGAGGGCCTCTTCGAGATCGGCGCCGACGGGCTGCCGGTGGAGCAGCGCCGCGAGGACACGCCCATCGTGATCACGATCCCGAAGGGTCCGATGCCCGAGGGCGGCTACCCGCTGATGGTCTACTTCCACGGCAGCGGGGGCGTCGCGGCGCAGGTGGTCGACCGCGGACCGGCGCCGCCCGGTGGGCCGGAGGCGCGGGGGCTCGGGCCGGCGCACATGATCGCCGCCCACGGCATCGCGAGCGTGGGCGCGGCGCTGCCGCTCAGCCCGGATCGGCTGCCCGGCGCGGGCGCGATCGAGTACCTCAACTTCGACAACCTCGCGGCGTTCCGCGACACGTTCCGTCAGGGCGTGCTCGAGCAGCGCCTGCTCGTGCGCGCGCTCGCGTCGCTCGAGATCGACCCCGCCGCGCTCGAGGGCTGCGACGGCCCCGCGCTGCCGCCCGGGGAGACCCACTACCGCTTCGACACCGACGCCTTCGTCGCGACCGGTCAATCGATGGGCGGCATGTACACGAACATGATCGGCGCGGTCGAGCCGCGCTTTCAGGCGCTCGTCCCCACGGGCGCGGGCGGCTTCTGGAGCTTCTTCATCCTCGAGACCACGCTCATCGAGGCGGCGCGCGAGGGGGTCGGCGCGCTCCTGCGCACGAGCGGGGACAACCTGAGCCACCTGCACCCGGCGATGCACCTGCTCGAGATCGCGTGGGAGGCGGCGGAGCCGATGGTGTACATGCCGCGTCTGTCCCGGAGGCCGCTCCCCGGGCTCCCCACGCGACCGGTCTACGAGCCGGTGGGCCAGGGCGACTCGTTCTTCCCCGTCCAGCTCTACGACGCCATCGTGGTCGCCTACGGGCACCCCCAGGCCGGCGAGGTGGTGTGGTCGTCGATGCAGGACGCGTTGTCGGTCGTGGGGCTCGACGGCGTGATCGACTATCCGGTCGCGAACAACCTCGAGGCCGAGGACGGGACGCCCTACACGGGGGTGGTGGTGCAATCGGCCGGCGACGGCTTCAGCGACCCGCACTCCATCTACGTGCAGGTGCCGGAGATCCGGCATCAGTGGACGTGCTTCCTCGCGACGGCGGTGCAGACGGGGACCGCGGTCGTGCCGCCGCCCGCGGCCGAGGGCACGCCCTGCGCGCTGCCTTGAGCGGGCTGCTCCCTCACTCGTAGCGGATCTCGGCGATCGTGAGCGTGCGGGTCCCGCCCGGCGTCTGGACGCGGACCTCGTCGTCGAGGTTCTTGCGCATCAGCGCCGCGCCCACGGGCGAGCGGTAGGAGATGCGGCCGCGGCCGGCGTCGGTCTCGTGCTCGCCGACGAGCTGGTAGGTGACGAGGGCGCCGTCGTCGTCCTCGAGCACCACCGTGGCGCCGAAGAACACGCGATCGCCGCGATCCGCCTTGGGGTCCACGACGACCGCGGCGTCGAGCGCCTTCTTCAGGAAGCGCATCTTCTTGTCGATCTCGCGCAGGCGCTTCTTGCCGTAGATGTACTCGGCGTTCTCCGAGCGGTCGCCCTCCGCGGCCGCGTCGGCCACGCCCTGGACCACGCGCGTGCGCTCCTGCCCGAGCCTCGCGAGCTCTTCGATCAGCGCGGTGTGCCCCGCGGGGGTCATGTACTGCGGTCGCGTCTCCGCCATGAGCGGGGGGATAGCTCGAAAGGGCAGGATGTGGCATCCCCCGCACCGTGCGCTGCTTCTCCATCGTCGTCTTGCTCCTCGCTGGCTGCGGTGCGCGCACCGGGTTCCTCGACGAGGGCGAGGAGGCGCCGCGCATCGACGCCGGTGTGCCCGAGTGCGTCGAGGACGCCATGTGCGACGACGGGGTCGCCTGCACGCGCGATCGGTGCGAGGCCGGGCGCTGCGTGGTCGAGGCGGACGACGTGGCCTGCGAGGACGGGCTCTTCTGCACGGGCCCGGGCCGCTGCGACGCCGCGATGGGCTGCGTCTACGAGCGCCCGCCGTGCGCGGACGGGCTCGAGTGCACCGAGGACGTCTGCTACGAGGCGGCGCGCAGCTGCGAGAACGTGCCCGACGCGCGCTTCTGCCCCCTGAGCTTCCGCTGCGACGCCGACATGGGCTGCGTGCCGAGGGCGCTGGTGCACGTGGACGACGCGCTGTGGGAGGTGGATCTGCCGAGCGGCGATCTCCACTTCCTCGTCCGCATGCGGACCACCCTCTCCGACATCGCGCTCGGCGGCGACGGCGTCGTCTACGGCACCACCCCGAGCGGGCTGAACACGGTGGACGAGCGGACCGGCACCACGCGCGCGCTCCTGTCGAGCAGCGACCGCACGGTGGCGCTCGAGGTCGGCCCCGACGGCTCCATCTACGTGGGCGGCAGCCGCACGATCAGCCGCGCGAACCTCGAGCGCCGGCGGCTCGACGTGGTGGTGGAGCTGCCGCGCTCGAGGAGCGCGAGCGGAGACATCGCCTTCATCGGCGAGCGCATGCTGCTCAGCGCCGTCGGCGGCGAGGAGGGCGACGTGCTGCTCGAGGTCCCGCTCGATGGCCGGGAGCCCTTCGACGTCGGCGAGATCGGCTTCGACTGCGTGTGGGGCCTCGCCGCGTTCGACACGACCCTCTACGGCTTCACCTGCAACGGCGAGCTGCTGCTGATCGACACGGAGAGCGGCGAGGGCGAGGCGATCGCCGACCTCGAGGGCCTCCGCGTCGGCGGCGCGGCCGCGCGCTGAGCCCTCAGGGGGCGAGCGGCGGCGCGTCGGGCGCGTCGTCCGCGGGGACGGGCGCGTCGACGAGGTGGCTCGCGCCGGTCGCGGTCGAGACGCCCTTGGCGAACATCTCGCTCGTGTCGGTCTCGTCCTCCACGTCGCCCGTGAAGTACCAGTCGGCCTGCATGCGCGCCTCGTCCAGGTCGAGCACGACGTACCCGCGCCGGGTCAGCTGGGCCCACGTCAGGTGCGGGTTCTGGTCCATGAGGCTCATGGCCAGGCGATCGGCGCCGATGTCGGGGAAGCCCGGGGAGCTGATGCCGGGCGTGACCAGCTCGACCCCGACGGCGCCCGCGCCCATGTCGGGATCGTAGGTGGTGACGTCGGCGGGGAGATCGAACGCCCACGAGGAGTGGATGTCGCCCGTGAGCACCACGACGTCGCTCACGCCGCCCGACTCGACCGCGCCGAGGACCCGCGCGCGGGCGGCCGGGTAGCCGTCCCACTGATCGGGGTTCGCGAAGCCGGTGATGATCGGCGCGATCATCACCTGGTTGCCGATGAGCTTCCAGCGCGCGGTGGAGGTGCTCAGCTGCTCGATCAGCCACGCCTCCTGATCGGCGCCGAGGAGCTGCCGGGCCTCGTCGTCGACGCCGGGCGCGTCGAGCCGCGGTAGCTCCTCGTCGCGGCCCCAGATGCGCGTGTCGACCACGATGAGGTCGAGCAGCGCTCCGTAGCCGAGCTTGCGCCAGAGCTGCGCGGGATCGGCGCCGTCGCGGATCGGCATCCACTCGCGGTACGCCTGCGTCGCGGCGGCGAGCCGATCCGCCCAGGCGCCCTCGTCCGGGTCGTGGTTCTCCGCCCCGCCGCGCCACGAGTTGTTCGCCGTCTCGTGGTCGTCCCAGATCGTGATGAACGGATGCTGCCGGTGCGCCTCGGCCAGCTCCGGCTCGCGGCGGTACTGCGAGAAGCGCGCGCGGTAGTCGTCGAGCGCGATGATCTCGGTGGCCGGCTCGTACTCGCGGGCGTTGCCGTACTGCAGGTTGCCGTACTCGTAGATGTAGTCGCCGAGGTGCACGACGGCGTCGAGGTCGGCGCGGGCCGCGATCTTGCCGTAGCCGTGCAAGAAACCATGACCGAGGCTGGCGCACGAGCAGATCGCGAGGCGGAGCCGGTCGACCGGCCCGTCGGGGGCGGTGCGGGTGCGTCCGATGGGCGAGGTGTCTCCGAGCGCGGTGAACCGGTAGTAGTAGGTCGTCGCCGGGTCGAGCAGGTCTCGGTCGACCTTCACGGTGAAGTCGCGGGAGGCGTCGGTGGTGACCGTCTCCGTCAGATCCACCGTCCCGAAGCCGACGTCGCGCGCCACCTCCACCGTCACCTCCACGGTGCCCGGGTCCGGGTCGCCCGGCATGCCCGGGGTCACGCGCGTCCAGAGGATCACGCCGTTCGGGAGCGGGTCGCCGCTCGCCACGCCGTGCTCGAAGGTGGCGTAGCTGCGCTCCCGCGGAGGCACGGGCCCGGGCGGAGGGCCCGCGTCCGGCGGCGCGAGCGGGCCGGCGTCGGTCCCCGCGTCGTCGTCGAGGGGGACCTCGCCGTCGTCGCACCCGGGCAGGGCGGCGGCGAGGCCGGCGGCGGTCACTCCGCGTAGAAAGTCTCGGCGGCCGGGTCGGCTGCGGTCTTCGTCGTGGTCGCTCACGGCGGGGGAGGGTAGCGCAGCGCCGCGCGGCGTGCGTGTCAGCTCGGCGTCGAAGCGCGAGTCAGGGTCCAGCTCTGCGGCCCCTCCTCCCCGAGCCGCCGGGACGCGGACGCGCTGAAGCCGAGGCGCTCGTAGAACGGGAGGTTCCGCGGGTCGGCCGTCTCCAGCGACACGGGGAGCGCCTCTTCGTCCGCGCGGTCGAGCACGGGCTCGAGGAGCGCGGCGCCGATGCCCTGTCTACGCGCCTCCGGGCGCACGCCGACGAGGGTGAGGAGCCAGCGCGGCTCCGGGGGACGATCGCGCTCGATCGCGTCGAGGACCTTGCCGACCGCGCTCAGGCGCCGCCAGCCGACCACCTCGATCATGCGCGGGAGGAGGCGAAGGGTGTCACCGAGGCCGAGCGCGAACGTGTGCGGAGGAGCCCAGAGCGACGCGCCGACGATCCGGCCGTGATCGCGCGCCACCCAGACCTCGCCCCGGGGAAACGCCAGATCCTCGAGCATCAGCGAGACGTACGCCCGGCGGGCCCTGGGCGTCGGCCGCGCCAGCCAGCGCACGAACGGGTCCTCCGCGAGCGACGCGTGGAGCGCCTCCGCGATCGCCTCCGCCTCCGACACCGCGCCTCGTTCGATGTGCATTCCGGGTTGATCCGCCGTCCGAGGGGGCGAAGATAACGCGCCCATGACTGCCACGCGCCTCGCCGGTCTCTCTTCGTTCCTCCTCGCGCTCGCCGCCGCCCCGGTCTGCGCGCAGCCGTCGGGCGCCTGCTTCGGCGTGGCCGGGGAGCCGGAGGCCCGCGCGCAGCGGCTCGTCGGGTTGGACGATCGCGTGACGCTGAGCCCGTCGTGCGAGTACGCCCTCACCGCGGAGGGGCCTTGGAGCGCGCCGGCGGGGATCGCGGGCGAGGCGGACTTCGCGACCGTCTATCGAGCGTTGGCCCAGCGCCCTGGCGCGACCCCAGCCGGCGATCCGCGCGTGATCCACGGGCGGCGCGTGTCCTCGGGGCGGGGGCGCGACGCGGACCCGACGCCGCACACCCTGATGCTGCGCTACTGCGCGCACTATCTCCTCGAGGAGCAGCTCGCCTTCCGCGCGGTTCCCGAGGCCGGGAGCGGCAGCCTGCGCATCGACCGGGTCGCCGACGACGGCTGCGACGGAGCCGCGATCGAGCTCCGCGCCGTGCGCGGCGCGCGCGGAGAGCGGCTCTACGGGGGCGACGCCGAGGCCACGCTCGGGACGGGGCAGCGGAGCCTCTCGCTTCCGCAAGGTGACTGGAGCCTGTACGCGGCTCGTCCCGGGAGCGCGGTCGGTCTGCGGGTGGGCGTGTTCCGCACGCAGCGCGTGGTGACGCCGCTCCAGAACCACCTGCGCAGCGTGGGCCTCGAGGCGCGCTCACCGGTGGCGCAGCCGGCGCTGCTCGCGGCGCGCTGGGATCCGCGAGGGCCGGGGCTGCTCCTCGCGCCCACGGATCACGCGCTCTCGAGTGAGCTGCTCTGGCCCGAGCTCCGCACCGCGGCCGAGGCGGGCCTGCTCTGGATCGCGCGGGTCGAGAGCGACGCGCCGCCGGTGGTGCTGGGGACGGTCCAGCTCGAGGCGGGACAGCCCGGCGCGCAGGGGGAGGACCCCGCCGCCATCCGCCTCCCGGACACCGCGGTGCGCGACCTGATGCGCGCGCGCTACGGCGAGGAGGGGGACGCGCTCGCGCCCACCGCCAGCGACTGGGAGGCGCTCTTCGGATCGCTCGCGGTCTGCCTCACGCCCAGCTACCACGACACGCGCACCGCCTCGGTCGGCGGCCCGGTCCCCGATCCGCGCGCCTGCGCGGCGCTCGGCGGGTTGACCCTGATGCAGACGGCGGCCACCGAGGCGACGCCCACCCGCTTCTGCATCCAGCACGGCATGCAGGTGCTCACGAGCGACGGCGCACGGCAGGAGCTCGGAGAGCCGGAGTGCTTCACGCTCCCCGCGCCCGGGTCGGCCGAGCGGCCGCCCTACCGGATCGGGATCGCGGGCACCCGGATCGCGCTCGAGGGCGGCGACGGGCTGTGCGTCACGGTCGACGGGCAGGCGATCGAGGCCACCGAGGACGGCGACTACCGGCTCCCGGCCGGGCTGCTCGAGATCCGGCAGGGCGGCGGGGAGGGCTGCGCCGGGCGCCAGGGCCTCGCGCGCCTGCGCATGCCGGTCGTGGACCCCCAGCGCGACTGGCACCCGGTCGGCCTCTACACCGACGCCGACCCCGACTCCCTGGCGTGCGAGGGCGGGGAGGGGCAGTGCCCGTGGCAGGCGCTCGCGCACGACGAGGCCACGCACTTTGCGTACGTGGAGGCTCGTCACGAGCTCGAGTTCCGCTTCTCCACCTCGCCCGCGGTGGCCGCCGCGATCAACGAGGACCCGATCCAGGGCGTGCAGGTCACCCAGGACGTGCCGCTGTTGAGCGGCGTGCGCGGGCGCTTCGAGGGGGCGCGCGACTCGGCGGTCGTCGCCTACGCCTCGCGCGACGCGCAGTGCCCCGCCGGCGCCGCGTACGGGGAGCTGCGCCAGCGCCCGCCCTTCGATCCCGACGCGCTCCTCGTCGACGCGACCTTCCACGTCTTCCTGCTCGGCGTCGCGGGCGAGGAGGAGCCGGTCGAGTGCCTCGCGCGGGCGTCCTTCCGGGTGCGCTCGAGCCGCGCGCTGCTCGCCGAGACCGCGCTCGACGTGCTGGGCTTCGAGGTCGGCGTGCTCGGCGACGCGCAGGCGCTCTTCTTCGCCAACGACCCGGTCTCGCTGGGGCTCGGGCTGCCGCTCGTCTGGTTCCGGTTCTCCCCCGGCATCCGCTTCGTCAGCATCGAGGTGTCCGGCATGCTCACCATGGCCGCGTCGTTCGACCCGGCGGAGCTGTCCCGCGTCGGCGGCGCGCTCACCTGGGCGCTCCAGCTCGGCATCCCGGAGCACCTGCCGCGGCTCCTCTCCATCGGCGGCATGCTCCACGGCGCAGCCGAAACCAGCACCATCGACAACCCGCTGGTGAGCTTCTTCGTCGGCCTGAACCTCTCGTCGCTCGTCGACCTCGCGGGAGGGCGCTGACGTGCGCTGGGCGCTCTTGCTCGTGCTGCTCGTGAGCGGCTGCCGCGCCACCTATCCGGCGCCCGAGGGGCGCTCCGTGGCGCGCCTGAGCCCCACCCGCTGGGGGCGCACCGACGACGGCGACGTCGAGACCATCCGTCGCGCGGAGCGGCAGTGTATCGCCGGGCTGAGCCCACGCGCGGTCAGCGCTGCGTTCCAGGCGGTGGACGAGGTCGCCGACGCGCTCGTCGATCTCTGCAACATCGCCATCGTGGATGACGACCCGCTGGTCTGGCACGTCTGGTGTGGATCGGACGCGACCTTCCAGTCCGGGCACTATCTGGCGCCCTCGGACGGGAGCGTGCAGTGCGACGGCGCGCAGGCGTCGACCGCGTTCGAGTGCATCGGGCGCATCCTCGCGCGCCACGTCCTCGGCCGGACCATGAGCCAGCACGTGCAGGGCGTGGAGATCGTCTCGCTCGGCAGCGTCGACCGACAGCGCCTCGCGCCGGAGAGCGCCTTCCTCGCCGAGCCCTGCGCCGATCTCCAGGAGGCGCTCGCGCTCCCGGAGGACGCGCAGTGGAGCGCCCCGGAGGAGAGGCCCAGCGACGAGGCGCGCGGCGGGCTCTGGAACCGTCGGCTCAGCTGGTGCCGCGCCGCGTTCAGCGCGCGCGAGCTCCAGCGCGGCATGAGCAGCGCGGTCGGCGGGCGCTACGAGCTGGCCGCGATCGGCGCCGGAGACGACTGGCTTAGCGACTATCGACGCGACCACCGCGCGACCTGCCCCACGCCGTCGAGCGTGAGCGGCGAGCGCGGGCGCGGGCAGTGTCGCGACGCGCGCCGGGTCGATCTCTTCGTGCGGATCCGCGCCGAGCAGGGCAGCGCGGCCGCGGCCGAGTGCGAGCCGCCGGACACGCTGAGCGGCGGCGAGCCGGCCCAGGCCCTCTACTGCTACAGCGATTGCCAGGCCCGGGCCGCGACGGGGCGCAACCCGCAGGGCTTCAGCGCGCCGCGCGCGCGCGCCGATCTCCTCTTCGGCGCCAGCCCGGGAGGCGCCCCCGAAGGCTGGATCGTGCGCAGCGCGGCCGACCGCCCCGTCAACACCGCGAGCGTCCGCCGGCTCCTCCTCCGGGAGTGACCGGCGCGCGGCTCCTCAGCGGGTGGCCAGGCGGGGCGCGTCGTCGTCGTCCGTCTGGGGCGCGCGCCAGCCGGGATCGCTCGGCATCCAGGGGGAGACCGGCGCGCTCGAGCGCACCAGGCTGGTGCGGTGACGCGGGGCGGGGCGATCGCCGGGGAGGGCGGCCTGGGCCTCCGGTCGCGCGGGCGGGATGCGCGCGACGGTGGCGGTGCCGGGGTCGTTCCAGCCGTCGTCGCTGGGGAGCATGGCGCCGCTGGCGTAGCCCGTGGCGCCGACGGCGCAGCCCGAGAGGGCGAGGGAGGTGAAGAGGGCGAAGGCGAGGGGTCTCATGGCGGTTCTCCGTGCCCCGACGCGCGGGGCTATGGTGAAGTGATGGTTCTACCTTGTGGTGAAGTCAACCCTTCACCTTGAGCGCGGCGGCGGAATGACGTACCCCGTGGAGGCATGGCGGGCGGTCTCGAGGCGCATCAGCGGGCCGTGGCGGCCGAGAAGCGGGCCGCGCTCGTCGAGGCGGCGCGTCGGCTCTTCGGCGAGCGGGGCTACGAGCGGGTGAGCGTGGGCGCGGTGGCCAAGGCGGCCGGCGTCTCGCTGGCCACGCTCTACAAGCACTTCGAGAGCAAGGAGGCGTTGTTCGGCGCCATCCTCGCCGAGCGCTGCGACGCGTTCGTGAGGCGGCTCGCCGCGACCGACGTGCCGGCGGAGGGGCTCGAGGCGCAGCTCTGCGCGTTCGCCGAGGCGTACGCGCGGGGCCTCGCCGATCCCTCGACGGCCGAGACCCTGCGCCTCCTGATCGGGGACGCGCCGGCCTTCCCGCACCTCGCCGAGGCCTTCTTCACGCGCCTGGAGGGGCCGGTCCAGGGCCCGCTCCGCGACCACCTCAGGCTCCAGCGCGAGGCGGGATTGATCGACTACGACGACGAGCAGCGGGCGGTGCGCGAGCTGCTCGGCATGCTCGAGGGGGGCGTGCTCTGGCGCATGCTGCTCCGCGGGGAGGGCGTGGACGACGCGCACGTGCGCGAGGTGGTCCACAGCGCGGTCGAGACCTGGTTGGCGCGCTACGCGGTGTGAGCCTCGCTATAGTGTGCGGCGATGGATCGATCCGACGACGGCGACGGACACTTCGGGCCCTACGAGCTCAAGTGGGAGATCGGCGCCGGCGGCATGGCCACCGTGCACGCGGCCTCGCTTCCCGGTCCGGGGGGGTTCGAGAAGATCGTGTGCATCAAGCGCATCCGCCCGGAGATGACCGAGACGGAGGGGTTCGTGGACTCCTTCGTCAACGAGGCCAAGCTCGCGGCGGTGATCACTCACCCGAACGTGGTGCAGGTGAGCGACCTCGGGGTCGCGTCCGGCACCTACTACATCGCGATGGAGTACGTCGCGGGGGTCGACGTCCTGACGCTGCTCCAGGCGGCCGGCGAGCGCGGCGTGCTCCTGCCGGTCGTGGCCGCGACCTACGTGGCGCGCGAGCTCTGCGAGGGGCTCGACGCCGCGCATCGGCAGGGCGACATGAGCGGCCGTCCGCTCGGCATCGTGCACCGCGACGTCTCGCCGCAGAACGTGCTCGTGTCTTACGAGGGGCAAGTCAAGATCACCGACTTCGGCGTGGCCAAGTCGAAGATGAAGGTCATGACCACCATGCCCGGCCTGATCAAGGGCAAGGCGAATTACATGTCGCCCGAGCAGGCCCGGGGCGAGCCCGTGGACGCGCGCACCGACATCTTCGCGGCGGGGATCCTGCTGCACGAGATGCTCTCCGGGGAGCCGTTCTACAAGGTGAGCGACCCCGCGAGGCTCATCGCGCGGGCGCGCAAGAAGCAGCCGGTCCCGCCGCTGTCGAAGTTCCGACAGGACGTGCCGCCGCCGCTCGAGGCCGTGGTCCAGCAGGCGCTGCAGCACGACCCCGTGGATCGCTTCCCGACCGCGGCCGAGATGAGCTACGCGCTGACCGAGGTGCTGAACGAGGGGGGCGGCACCTACGGGGCGACCGACCTCTCCACGCTCGTCGAGTGGCTCCTCGACGACGCGGAGGAGGCGCCGAGCGAGCCGGTCGAGCTCGACAGCGCGCCGACACGTGTTGCGACGGCGGACGAGATCCGGCAGCGTCGCATGAAGCGGGCGGCTGGCCTGGTGGTGAAGCCCGCCCCGCCGGGCGTGGTGGCCAGCGACGCCTCTCGCGCCGGCTTCGGGCGGCGCCTCGCCAAGCTCGCCCGTCGATTCCTCGCCGCCGACACTCAAGAGGGCGGCTGATCCTCCTCCCCGATCGATTGAAAGCATGTCGAACCCTCCGTATCCCGGCGATCACGAGCTGGAGACGCTGCCCGAGCTCGAGGGCGAATCGACCGTGGTCTCCACGGCCCCGCCGGCGCAGATCCCTCCGCCCGCGGCGACCCCGCAGCAGCCCGTCTCCCCGCGGCCAGCCCCTCAGCGGCCAGCCCCTCAGCGGCCCGGCCCGCAGGCGCCGAGCACGCCCAGCGCGCGTCCTCCGCAGCCGCTCGCGCCGTCGCCGTTCGGATCCGCGCCGCCCGGCAGCCCCTTCGGCGGGCCGCCCCCGCAGGGCGCGCCTCCGAGCCCGTTCTCCCAGCCGCCGCAGGGCGCCGCGCCCTCTCCGTTCGCCCAGGAGCCCCCACGACCGGCGCCGCAGCCTGCGCTGCCGGCCGGGCTCGTGCAGAAGACCAAGAAGGGAGGCGGCTTCTTCGGCAAGACCATGGCGGGGACGGTGATGGGGACGATGGTCTTCCTCGCCAAGAGCAAGCGGATCCCGACCGGCGTCAGGGTCGCGTCCGTGCTGCTCGTCGTCGGTGGTGTCGCCGCGGCCATCGCCGTGTTCTGGACGATGCGCGCGCGCGACCAGGCGAACGCGCAGCTCGAGGCCGCGCTCGCGCGCCCCGACGGAGCCGGCGTGGCGCAGGTGCGAGCGCTCGCGGAGGAGGGGCTCGAGGACCCGTCGATGGTGCGCGCGATCGAGTACCTCGGGGCGCTCCGCGATGGCCCCTCCGTGCCGATCCTCGAGGCGGCGCTCGAGGAGTCACCCGAGGTGCAGCGCGCGGCCGCGGCCGCCCTCGCGGAGATCGGGCCTCCCGCGGCGCAGCCGGCGGCCGACGCGCTGGCGGCGCGGCTGTCCAGCGAGGACGAGCTGGTCCGCGACCACGCGGCGTGGGCGCTCGTGCGCCTCGGAGACGCGCGCGGGGTCGAGGCGATCCTCGCGGCGCTGAGCGCGGGGTCCATGCCCTCCATCCCGAGCTACGACCCCTACACGCTCGCGGACGTGATGGAGCACGAGGGGTTGCTCGCCGCGGCCGGCCACGACTCGGCGAACGTGCGCCAGCTCGCCGCCTTCCACCTGGGCGACCACTGCGCGCCCTCCGACGAGCCGGCCCTCGCCAGGCTGGCGGGAGACGACGACGCGTCGGTGGCCAACGCGGCGACGGTGACCCTGGCCCGCTGCGACATGGGCGCGGCGGCGGCGCAGGTCCAGGCCGGGCTGGGAGCGCACCCCGATCGCTGGAACGCGCTCTACACGCAGATGCGCGACTCGGTGGGCGCGCCGGGGCTGGCGCTGCTCTTGCCCCACGCGCCGAACGCGGGCGCGCACCGCACGATGGTGCACGAGATCGCCACCTCGATGGACCCGCGCGCGCCGGACGTGCTCGTGGCGGAGCTGGCGCGGCTGGAGACCCCCTCGGCGCAGGATCGCTTCGACGTCGCGCGCGCGCTCGCCGCCGAGTCCGACCCACGCCTCGTGGAGGTCCTCGAGCCGATGCTCGCGAGCGAGGAGCGCGACCACGCGGCCCTCGCCATGGAGATGCTGGGCACGACGGAGCGGGCGGAGGACGTCGAGGCGCGGCTGCTGCCGCTGCTGCGGACCGCGCGCGAGCGTCGCGCCATGGTGCTCGCCGCGCTCGCCGACGCGGGCGTCTGCACCGAGGGCGCGCAGCGCGCGATGACCCCGCACCTGACCCGGGGCGACGCGCGCGCCCAGGCGCTGCGAGCGCTGGGCGGGTGCGGTCACGAGCGAGCGCTCGAGCTCGCGCGGGAAGAGGTGGGAGCGCCGCTGCGCGCGCCGATCACGCAGTCGCAGGGCGAGCTCCGCCTGGCCGCGCTCGAGGTCGTCGCGGCGCGCGGCCAGGAAGATCTCGCGCCCGCGCTCTTCGAACAGCTGGAGGATCCGGACACCGAGCCCCGCGTGCGCTCGGCCATCGCGGACGCGCTCGGCGTGCTCGCCTCCGACGCGCTCCGCGATCGCGCGGTGGATCGCATGACCGACCCGAGCCGGCCGCGGGCGGTGCGGGAGGCGGCGCTGCGGGTGCTGCGCTTCGGCGTGGCCGCCTCGAGCGTGCCGCGGCTGGTCGGCTTCGTGCGGGGCGGCGAAGACGACGAGCGGACCCGGCAGGCCGCCATCGTGCTCGGGCTGGCGCACCACGCGGGGAGCCGGGCGGAGCTGACCGAGCTGCTCGACGACGAGCGAGCCCGGCGCTCGGCCGCGGTGGCGCTCAGTCTGGACGCCGACGAGGCCTCCGCCCGCGCGCTGGCGGCGCAGGTCACGGCCGAGGACGCGGTGCAGGCCGCCTCCGCGCGGGGGCTCCAGGAGACGCCGTGGATCTTCGCGGCCGGGGACGCGGAGGGCGACTACGCGGATCTCGGCGCCGCCGTGCGCCTCCGGGACGCGGGCTACGCCGCGCCGCTCTCGCGCCTCTGCGAGACGATGGTCGCCGAAGAGGACGGGCTCGCCCGCTCCAGCCTGCTCGAGCGCCGTCGCCGGTTTCGCTCGCATCTGACCGAGAGCGGCGACGCGGCGACGCGCGCGCTGGCGGCCGAGGGCCTGGCGTGCGCGGGCGCGCGCGGCGCGCTGCTCGCGGTCCGCGACGCGGGCGGGGTGGGGGCCGAC
This sequence comes from Sandaracinaceae bacterium, assembly GCA_040218145.1. Classification (GTDB taxonomy): domain Bacteria; phylum Myxococcota_A; class Polyangia; order Polyangiales; family Sandaracinaceae; genus JAVJQK01. Next base: position 25,389 of record JAVJQK010000018.1, read on the forward strand.
GAGGCGCGCGCCGTGCTGCTCCGCCGCTGAGCCCGGCTCGCGCCTGCTAGGGCTGCGCAGGGCCGGTCGCGATCGGGAAGCCCTCGCTGCGCCAGTGATCGATGCCCTCGTCGAGCACGGCCGTGTTCTCGAAGCCGTTGGCGCGCAGGGCGTCCACGACCCGGCCGCTCGCGGCGTGCGGGCACGCGCAGTACGCCACCATCCAGGTGCCGTCGCGCGGCAGGGCCTCGACCACGTCGTCCATCTCGTAGAACGGCATCGGGATCGCGCCGGGGATGCGGCCCGCGAGCCAGTCGCTGGTGGCGCGCGCGTCGATGAGCACGACGCGGCGCCCCTCGTCGAGCGCGCGCTTCACCTGCGCCGAGGGCACGAACCGGTCGTCGCGGAGCGTCATGCGCGCCTGTCGCCCGTCGGGGTTCACCACCAGCTGCATCTCGTCGAGCGACGGGATCTCCGCCAGCCGGTCGTCACCGGGGTGCGCGTGCGCGGGCGGCCGGCGCCGATCGAAGCTGCGGAGGTGCGCCACGACGTCGTTCACCTGGTCCGGGGCGAGCCGATCCCGGAAGGCGGGCATGCGGGTGCCGGTCCGACCGTGGAGGATCGCGTACTGGAGGAACCCGTCGCTCGCGGTGGCCAGGAGCTGCGGGTTGCGGAGCTGGATCGCGTCGACGCCCTCACCGTTGGCGCCGTGGCACTGCGCGCACTCCGACGCGTACACGACGCGGCCGCGCCCGGCGTCGCCGACGACCGGGACCTGCTCGACGTCGACCTGCGGGTGGCGCTGCCAGCTGCGCAGGTAGGTCACGATCGCCTCGATCTGCGCCTCGTTGAGGGGGCCGCCGTGGGTGCGCGACCACGCGCTCATCGCGGTGCCCGGTCGGCCCTCCTCGAGCGCGCTCCGGATGAACTCGTCGCTCGCGCTCCGCAGCCACTCGGGCGAGGCGAGCGCCGGCGCGTCGTCCGCGGCGTACCCCTCGCCGTCGCGCCCGTGACAGAGCGCGCAGTAGCGGCGGTAGAGCCCCTCGCCCGCGTTCTCGAGCCGCTCGGACTCCGTCGTGAGCACGACGTCCTCCATGGGCTCGGCGTCTTCTTCGCAGGCGAGCAGCAGCGCGCTCGCGGCGAGGAGCCAGGTCGTCAGCCGTCTCATCGGGGCCGGAGCATGACACGCTCGCGGCGGCTGGCGAGCGACCCTGCTACACCTGCCGTCGATGTACCTCGGCGTGGTCCTCAACCCCCTCGCGCGGCGGAACCGGAAGGACCGCGGCGCTCGCGCGCGGCGCCTCCGCCGCCTGCTCGGTCCGTGGGGGGAGGTGCACGAGACGCCCTCCATCGACGCGCTCAGCGGGACCTTGGAGGGGCTCCTGCCCCGCGCCACGCACCTGGTCAGCGATGGGGGCGACGGCGCGCTGCACTGGATGATCAACACGGTGCGAGCGCTGCGTGGCGAGGACGAGCGCTGGCCCACGTTCGTGCCGACCAACGGGGGCACCATCGACTTCGTGGCCCGCAAGGTCGGGGTGCGCGGGCGCTCCGAGTCCATCGTGCGGGCCCTGACCGCGTTCGCGATGGCGGGCCGCGAGCCCGAGGAGGTCACCCTCGACTCGCTGCTCCTGACCGGCGCGCTGGAGGACGGGACGCCCTTCGACCGGGTCGGCTTCGCGCTCGCGGCGGGCGGGGTCGGCAACCGCTTCTTCGACAAGTACTACGCCGATCCTGCGCCCAGCCCCACGACCATCGCCAAGGTGATCGGGCGGACGGTCAGCGAGTGGACCGCGGCGCGCGTCGCGCCCGGCCTGGTCAAGAGCGACAGCTACGCGGCGCACCTCTTTCGACCCACCCGCGCGCTCGTGACCATCGACGGGGAGCGCGTCGAGGCGCAGCAGCACGGGGGCCTCCACGCCGGGGCCTTCGACATCAACCTCGGCGGCGTGGTGCGGGTGTTCCCGCTCGCCAAGGAGCCGGGCGTGATGCACTTCCAGGCCGGCGAGATCGATCCGGCGGGCATCATCGCGAACCTCCCGGCCATCGTGAGCGGCGGCGCGATCCAGGGCCCCAAGCTCCGCGACACGTCCGGTCGAGAGATGATCATCGAGGCCCTCGACGAGCCCCTCAGCCCCATCGTCGACGGAGAGCGCTTCGAGGGGCTGCGCCGCCTCGAGGTCCGCGCCGGCCCGCCGGTCCGCATCGCGCGCGTCCGGGCCTGACCTCTCGCTCCCGTTTTTCGACCCAAGGACCCGCCGCCCGGGGCCTCGAAGTCGAACACGAGGAGGTTCCATGCGAGAGAGTTGTTTTGCGCTCGGGCTGAGCGCGATGGCGCTGGGGTGCGTGCACACGCCGCAGGTGCGGACGCCGCCCGGGGATTCGCCGCCGGTCGCGGCCGAGGAGGTCACCCGCGCGTGGGAGGACGCGAGCGCGGTCTTCGCCCGCCACGACGCGGCCGGGGCCTGGGACGGCGAGGCGTGCCGTGCGAGCTTGACCGCCTTCGAGCGCATCCGGACCCGGGAGGGGCGCCAGGATCCGCGCGCGGTGTACATGAGCGGGCTGGTCGCCGAGCGCTGCGGCAACGAAGATGGCGCGCGGCAGCTGTACGAGCGCGCGGTGGAGCTGGACCCGGCCCTCTGCGAGGCGCGCACCGCGCTCGGCGTGGGGCTGATGGAGCGCGGCGAGACGGCCGCGGCCCGCGCCGCGTTCGAGGAGACCCTGCGTCAGGACGCGCGCTGCGCCCCGGCGTACCTGAACCTCGCCATCTTGCAGAGCGAGAACCCCGCGGAGCGCGCGGCGGCGGTCGACTCGCTCCGGCGCGCGCTGGCGGTCCGCGCCGACTATCTGCCGGCGCTGAACCAGATGGCGCTCGTGTACCTCGGGTGGAGCGAGGAGCGGCCGGAGCTGCTCGACCTCGCCGCGGTGGTCTGCCGCCAGGCGCAGCTCATCGACGAGGGCTACGCCCCCATCTACAACACCTGGGCGCTCATCGAGGTCGCCCGCGGGGATCTGACGGCGGCGGTGGCCAAGCTGAGCCGCGCGCGGCAGCTCGACCCGAGCCTCTTCGAGGCGCACATGAACTTCGGCCAGCTGACGCTCTCCCAGCGCGCGTACGAAGACGCCGCGCAGGCGTTCGCCGCCGCGCGGGAGCTCCGGCCGTCCAGCTACGACGCGGCCATCGGCCTCGGCGTCTCGCTGCGCGGGCTGCGCCGCCCCGAAGACGCGGAGGCGTCCTACCGGGCGGCCCTCGAGATCGACGAGGCGCGCCCCGAGGCCTGGTTCGACCTCGCGGTGCTCTACCAGGAGCACCGGGACGGCACCGTCGCGCAGCTCCAGCAGGCCGAGGGCTTCCTCGCGGAGTTCGTGCGCCGCGCGCGTCGGGGAGAGGGGCACGCGGCGGTGCTCGAGGACACCTTGCGATGGTGCAGCGACGCGCAGGATGGCCGGGCGCGCCGCCGCCGCAGCACGTGCCAGCGGGGCAGGGCGCAGAACATCCACGACGCGCTCGTGATCCACGGCGCGCGCGCGGAGACGGACCGCCCGCCCTGGACCCGCGAGTAGGAAGAACGGGCGCGAGCGGCTCGGGGCGTTGCGGTATCGGACCAGTGCTTACGGCTACTGGTCGAAGGACTCGTGGCTCACCCAGCGGCTGCGTGGGTGCCGGCGTCGTCGCCCACAGCGGACCGCGTCGGGCCGGTCACCCGGGCGCCGCCAGTCGACGGTGGCCAAGGGGCTGAGGTGACCGTCCCGGTGCCGGATCCCGGGGCGGAAGAGCGGCGCCGGGTCGCAGTTCTGGCCGTCGTAGATGAGCTCGAAGTGCACGTGCGGGCCTCGGCTGATGCCGGTGGAGCCCACCTCGCCGATGATGCCGCCGCGCGGCACGCGCTCGCCGGCCACGACCGCGTTGGCCGAGTTGTGGGCGTACATCGTGACCCAGCCGCCCGGGTGGACGAGGAGCACCATGTTGCCGTAGCCGGGGACCTCGTCGCCGGCGTAGCCGACGATCCCGGGCGCGGCCGCGCGCACGTTCCAGCCGATCCGCCCCATGATGTCCATCGCGAGGTGGTAGCCGCCCTCGCCCGAGCCGTAGCCGCGCACGTACCAGCCGTTCGTGACCGGCCAGCGGAGGCTCCCCGGGAGGCGGTTGCGCGGACCGCGCGCGGCCCGGACCCAGCGGCTGTTCACCCGGCCGTGCAGGAGATCGCGCGCCGCGTCGCGCGTGCCGAGGCCGAGGTTGGCGGCCCGCGTCAGCGCCCGCTGCTGGCGCCGCGTGAGGGTGCGCCGCACCCGGCCACCCCGGTCCTGCTCGACCCCGGGGATCCACAGCCGGGCGCCCGCGCGGAGGTTGCGCACGCCGTCCTCGTTCAGCCCGTTGGCGGCCATGATCTCGCCCGTGGTGACGCCGAAGGCGCTCGCGAGATCCCAGATGGTCTCGCCTTCGGTGACCGTGTGCCGGAACCCGCGGGTGGCCCGGCTCGCGGCGAGGGTCGCCTCCCGGTTCTCCGTCGCGCGCTCCACCTGCCGCTCGGTGATCCCGGGCACGACGATGGCCTGACCCGGGCGCAGGAGCCGCACCGTCTCGTCGTCGAACGCGTTGCGCTCCATGATCGCGTCCATCCCGACCTCGTAGAGGCGCGCGACGTCCCAGAGCGTCTCGCCGTTCGCGAGCCTGTGGTAGGCGCCGTCTTCCACGGGGGGTAGCTCCTCCGGCTCGGCGGCCGGCTCCTCGACGGTGACGGTCGCTTCGGCGCCGGGGACACGGAGCGTCTCCCCCGCGCGCAGCCGCCGAACGTCCCGCGGGCGGAGCTCGTTGGCCTCCATGATGTCGGAGACGGAGACGCCGTAGGCGCGGGCGATCGCCCAGAGCGTCTGGCCCTCACCGATGGTGTGATCGACGCCGGGCGGGGGACCCTCCTCGACCGGCTCGGCTTCCGCCTCGGCGTCGTCCTCGCCCGGCGCGGCCTCCTCCGCCGGCGGCGGCTCCGTCGTCTCCTCACCGCAACCGGGCCAGGCGGCTCCGGTCACGAGCGCTAGCGCGAGCGTCCACGCAGGGACGCGGGTCGGCGTGGTCGCGTCGGTCATGCCAGCGAACACGGGTAGCATCCTGGGGCGGCGGGGCCACCCGGCCGGGCCACCCGGCGGGGCGGCCGGTCAGCGCGCGTTGTACTTCTGTAAGTACATCTGGAAGGCGTCGTCGAGCACGCCCTCGAGCCGCTCGACGTCGTTCGAGTCACGCAGCTGCGAGCCCACGATGTGGCCGAAGTGCTCTCGGATGCGCATCGCCGCCTGGGCCCGCTCGGCCGGGGGCAGGCTCGCCAGCGCCTCGGCCGGCATCTCGTGCTCGACCTGCCAGGCGCGGACCGCCTGCAGCCAGAAGCCGAAGCAAGGGATGGGGTCCATGCCGAGCACCGGGCCGACCAGCGCCGCCAGATCACGCAGCAGCGCGCCCTGCGCCGGCTCCATCTGCACCTTGTGGTAGGTCGCGGTCGCCCCCTCGAGCGCCGCCGCTTCGAACTCGAACATCTCAGTGGCCTCCACCGAGACGATACGACACACCCGAGGCGGCCGTCACGGGCCGGATGGGTCGGACGGAGCGGACCGGGCGCGCGCGCGGATCACCGGCTGCGGGATCGGGAAGGGCAGCAGGTAGCGGACCTCGCGCCGCATGGCGCGGCGGACCACGCCGTAGGTGTGACCTGGGTGCCAGAACAGGAAGCCGTCGGCGCGACCGCGCCGGGCGGCGCGGACCTGCTGGAAGATGAAGTGGGTGTTGAACTCGTCCGCGCCCTGGCGGAACGCCTGCAGGAAGGGGCGGATCACCGCCTGGCGCCCGAGCCGCCGCCGCAGGGTGTGGATCCCCGCGAAGACCAGCCGGTAGGCGCGGTCGTCCTCGCCGCGCATCCAGTTCCGCATGGAGTTGACGTAGAGCATCGGGGTGAAGACCTCGACGTAACGGGTCCAGGCCTCGAGGTCCTGGCCGAGGCCCGACGGGTCGCCGCGCCGCAGCGCCGCGAGCCCGAAGACGTCGACCCCGAGCGGGATGTCGATGGCCTCGTCCACCGCGCGCAGGAGCCGGAGCAGCACCGCGGGGCGCTCCTCCTGGGTCTGCGCGGGGTAGCGGGCGTACTGCGTTCCGTCGTCCACCGGGAAGCGCACGTAGTCGAGCTGGATCTCGTCGAACCCGAGCGCCTCCGCCTCGCGGGCGAGGGCGACGACGAGCCGGTGGTTCTCGGGGTGGTGCGGGTCGAGCCACGTGCCCCCCGTGCCCCAGCTCGTCCAGACGCCCCGGGCCGGCCGGATGTCCTGGATGGCGCGGTCCGGCACCCGCTCGGGCAGCTGCCGATCGGCGAAGCAGACGATGCGCGCGATCGTGTACACGTCCTCGGCGTGCAGCGCGTCGATCAGCGCGCGCGTGTCGCCGAGCCATCCCGTCTCCACGCTCTGCAGCTCGGGGATCTGGCTGTCGTAGTGCACCCGGCCTTCGGCGTCCTTCAGGTCGAGGACCACCGCGTTCATGCGAGTGCGCCGCACCTCCGCGAGCACGCCCTCGGCGCCGTGCTGCCGCGTGAACGTCGCCCCGAGGTACAGCCCGCGCGCGCGTTGCCCCGCCTCGGTGACCGGGTCGGTCAGCGGATCCCCGTCCGCGTCGGCGCAGGCGAGCCCGGTCCAGAGCGACAGGACGGCCGAGAAGGCTGCAATTCCGCGGATCCACACGATGTACCAAGTGTGCAACATCGATCCGCGGCTGGAAAGGAAACGGCCTGCTATGTTGCGCTCGATGACGGCAGTGGCGCTCACCATCGCCGGCTCCGACCCCTCCGGCGGCGCTGGCATCCAGGCAGATCTGAAGACCTTCCACCAGCACGGTGTGTACGGGACGGCGGCGATCACGCTCCTGACGGTGCAGAACACCAAGCGGGTCTCCCACGTGGAGGTGATGCGACCGGAGCTGGTCCGCGATCAGGTGGAGGCGGTCCTGGAGGACGTGCCCCCGCGGGCGGCGAAGACCGGCGCGCTGGGCACGGTGGGGGTGGTGGAGGTCGTGGCCGAGATGGCGGCGGGCTTCGACTTCCCGCTCGTGGTCGACCCGGTGATGATCAGCAAGCACGGCGCGCGGCTGATCGAGGAGGACGCGGCGTTCGCGCTCCGCGACCGACTCTTCCCGCACGCGACGCTGATCACGCCGAACGCGCACGAGGCGTCGTGGCTGGTGGGCTTCGAGGTGAAGGACCGCGTGAGCGCGCGGGACGCGGCGCGCGCGCTCGCGCAGCTCGGCCCGAAGGGCGTGCTCATCAAGGGCGGCCACCTCTCGGGCGAGAACGCGGTCGACCTGCTCTTCGTCGACGGACACCTCACGGTGCTCAGCGCCGAGCGGGTCGACTCCGCGCACACCCACGGCACGGGGTGTACCTACTCCGCGGCCATCACCGCCCTGCTCGCGCGGGGCGAGCCGCTGCTCGAGGCGGTCTCGGAGGCGAAGGGCTGGCTGACCGAGGCCATCCGACATCCTCCACACGTGGGCGGCGGCATCGGCCCGGTCGGGCACTTCGTCCCCGTGACGCGCAAGAGCGTGCCGCCCGAGGCGTGAGCCTCAGCCCATCCAGAGCAGCTGGATGAGCCCGCACGTCGCGAGCCCTACGAGCACGTTCATCGGCAGCCCGATCCGCAGGAAGTCGACGAAGCGGTAGCGACCCGCGGCGTAGACGAGGGTGTTCGTCTGGTAGCCCACCGGCGTCGCGAAGCTGGCGCTCGCGCCGAACATCACCGCGACCACGAGCGCGCGCGGGTCGACCCCCAGGCTCGCCCCCAGCGACAGCACGAGGGGGGTCAGCACGACGGCGACGGCGTTGTTCGTCACGAGCTCGGTCAACAGCGACGCGAGCGCGTAGATCGCGAGCAGGAGGGCGAAGGATGGCAAGTCGCGCAGCGCGGGCGCGAGCGCGTCGACGACGAGCGCCAGCGCGCCCGTCCGCTCGATCGCGCTCCCCATCATCAGCATCGCGAAGATGAGCACGAGCACGTTCCCGTCGAGCGCGCGCCAGGCGTCCTCGTGATCGACGCAGCGGGACGCGAGCACGACGGCGACCGCGATCAGCGCCGCGGTCGCGATGGGGAGCAGGCCGGTCGCGCTCGCGATGACCACGAACGAGAGCGCGCCGAGGGCGATGGCGGCGTGTCCCCTGCGATAGGGGTGACCCTCCGTCTCGCCCCAGACCATCAGCGTGGTGCTCCGCGCCATCCCCTCGAGGCTGTGGGCGTCGGCCTCGACGAGGAGGCGGTCGCCGCCGCGGAGGCGCGCCGCGCCGAGCTCCGGGCCGGCGAGGTGTCGAAAGCGCGTGATGCCGACCACGCGGACCGGCCATCGCGACAGGAGCGGCATCAGCTCGAGCCGCTCGCCGATCGCCTCGTGGTTCGGCGCGACGCTCACCTCGACCACGCGCCGCGCCTCGCTGGCCGGCAACGCGCGGTGCGCCACGCCGGCTTCGAAGCGCTCGTCCTTCGCGAGGGTGAGCAGCTCCTCCAGGCTCGCGCGCACGTTGATCCGGTCGTCGGCCTCGAGCGCGAGCTCCTCGAGCGCCGCGCCGAGCACGAGCTCCGAGCCTCGGCGCACGCTGAACACCTCGACCCCGCGGGGCGAGAGCGCGCGGACCGCGCCGACGCGCTGCCCCACCACGGCCGAGTCGCGAGGGACGCGGAGCACGCCGAGGAAGACCTGCGGGGAGCGGACGGTGGGCTCGCTCGGGTCGCTCTTCGGGAGCAACCACCGGCCGAGCAGGAGCAAGAGCAGCGCGCCCGTGATCGCGACCGCGACGCCGACCGGCGTGATCTCGAACACGCCGAAGGGGGCCTGCCCGTGTCGACGCGCGACGCCGTCGATCAGCAGGTTGGTCGACGTCCCGATCAGCGTGCACGTGCCGCCCAGGATCGCGACGTACGACAGCGGGATGAGCAGGCGGCTCCGCGGCACGCCGAGCGCGCGGCCGAGCTCCCCCACCACGGGGATGAGCACGAGCACGACGGGGGTGTTGTTCATGAACGCGGAGCCGACGCCCGCGCCGCCGAAGAGGAGGGCGACGGCGAGCAGCGGGCGCCGGGAGGCCACGCGCAGGGTCCAGCCCGCGAGCGCGTCGATGACGCCGGTGCGCACGAGCGCGGCCGAGAGGATGAACATCGCCCCGATGGTCACCGGCGCGCTGTTCGAGAAGGCGGCCAGCGCGTCGTCGGCCGGCAGCATCCCGAGCGCGAGGAAGGCGGCCGCGCCCAGCGTCGCCACCACGGCGGGTGGGAAGCGCTCGAGGAAGAAGCCGATGAAGGTCAGGGCCAGGACCGTGAGCGCGATGGCGGCCTGGTGTGCTTCGATGAACGCGGACAACCGAACCTCGTGGCTTCCGGGCCGACTCGAGACGTCCTCTAGCCCCCGAGGGCTGCACGCATCGCGAAATCGACGGCCCTCGAGGTGCCGAACCGGCGCGCTCCGTGGGGCGGGGGCAATCCCAAAACGGGTACACAAAGCGTGACCCATCGTCGGTCGCCACCTATACTCCCCGGTGGGCCTCACGAGTCACATCGAGAGGTCGCGCGGCCATGACGACGGTGACCGAAACGGCGAAACGCCTCGGTGAGGGGCTCGACCTCTCGGACCTCCAGGAGGCCGACCTCGCCACGATCTGCGCCGACCCGTGGCTCGCGCAGCGGTTCGCGAAGGAGCTGGCCGAGCTCGCGCACGAGGTGATCCCCGGACGACGGTGGTCGGTCGAGGACCTCCGCGACATCCTCGAGGCGGCGGTGCGCCGGCGTCGGGACGGAGTCCGGGTCGTCGAGGGACGCTACTTCCGCAAGCGCGTGCGAGAGCAGTGTGGGCTCGCCGACCGGTACGGGGATCCGTTCGCGGTGGTGGTGATCTCGCTCGAGCCGGAGCCGCAAGAGGGCGTGTACGAGAGCGTGCTGGACGCGGTGGTCGAGCGCCTCCGCAAGACGGACATGGTCTTCCTGTACAAGCGGCGCTTCGCGCTGGTGCTGCCTCGCATGCGCGCGGAGTCGCTCACGGCCCTCGTCGAGCGCGTCCGGGAGCTCATCGACGTCGGCGCGGGCGCGTCGGTCGTGGAGGGCATCGAGTCTGTCGTCTACCCCGACCCGGCGCGCCCCGACACGCAGTCCGTGCTGGACTGGGCCGAGGATCAACTTCGAACCGCACCCTGAGACGGGTTGCGCTGATATGGTTGCGTCGGTGGGTGAGGGTAGGGCGAGGGTCGGCGGCGGCTCGGTCGGGAAGTACGAGATCGTCTCGCGTCTCGGCGGCGACGCGCGCGTGGCGCGGTATCTCGCCGAGCACACCGCCATCGGCCGCTCGGTGGAGCTGCACTGCCTGGCCGAGGGGCAGCCGGCCGAGGGCGACGCCGCGAGCCAGCTCCTTCGCGAGGCGCGGGTGCTCGGCGGCGCGACGCATCGCAACCTCCAGAGTGTGGTCGACTCCGGCCGCGACGCCGACGGGCGCCCCTACGTCGTCTACGAGTCGCTCCGCGGCGCGAGCCTCGCGGAGCTGATCGGACAGAACCCGCGCGGCGTCGATCCCATGCGGGCCGCGCGGCTCGTGCTCCAGGTGCTCGAGGCGCTGCGCGCCCTTCACGACGCGGGCGTGGTCCTGCGCACGTTCGGGCCGGAGAACGTGATGGTCGAGTCGGTCAGCGCCGGCGACGAGCTGGTGAAGATCCGCAGCCTGCATGACGCCGCGCTCCTGATCGAAGGCGGCGCGGCGCCCATCGAGGGGGCCACGTACACGCCCTACCTCGCGCCCGAGGTGCGCCGCGGCGAGCCCGGGCTCGACCCGCGGGTCGACTTCTACTCGGTGGGCGTGATGCTGCGCGAGCTCCTGAGCGGGAAGCGCCGAGGCGACGATCACGCGCTGAGCGACACCGCGCGCCGCGCCCTGGCCCGCGCGCTCGCCGAGGACCCGGAGGAGCGCTTCGCCAGCGCCGACGGGTTCCTCCAGGCCGTGGCCTTGCTCCTGCCGACCGCGGATCGCCCACCGCGCGAGCAGCTCCCCACGCCCCAGGATCCGTTGCACGCCGACCTGCAGTACCTCCACCTGCGCCGCACGACCCGTCACGGGCTGCGCGCGGACGAGTCGTCGGACAGCCGGATGTCGTTGCTGCCGGTCTTGCTGACCATCGAGGCGGTGTACCGACGCTTCGGCCAGGACGTCTGGGCCTCCCTCTGCCGCGAGGTCGAGGACGCGGAGTCCCTCCTGCCCGGCGCGGGCAACACGCCCGTCCACCTCGAGCAAGGGGTGCCGGTGCCGCTCTTCGCGGAGATCCTGCTGACGGTGGATCGCATCGCGGGCCAGGGTGATCTCTCCCTGGTGCCGGAGCTCGGCGAGGCGGTCGCGCAGCGCGGGCTCGCGCGCCTGTTCCCGGAGCTGCCCGAGCCGCTCACGCCGTCGACGCTCATCGCGGGCTTCTCGTACATCTGGTCGCGGATCGGGTTCGACGGCGTCGCGCGCGTGCAGCGCGTCTCGGACGTGCAGGCCCGGCTCTGGCTCCAGGACCAGACGACGCCCAGCCTCGAGCTCGCCGGATGGCTCGGAGGGGTCCTGCGCGAGGCGATGCGAGAGGCCGGGGCGCGGGAGGTCGAGGTGCTGCTGATCGCCTCGCAGGCGCTCGGGGACGCCCGCGATCTCTTCGGCGTCGAGTGGCGCTGAGGGCCCACTCCGCGAGGAGGTGATCCCGACGGCCCAGCCGGGTTAGGATCGGCGCTCGGGATCGCGCGCCTTGGATCTGACGGGACAAACCCTCCTGGGGAAGTACGAGGTCGAGAGCCTGCTGGGCGTCGGCGGCATGGGCGCCGTATGGCGTGCGCGCCACGCGCTCACCGGGCGAAAGCTCGCCATCAAGGTGCTCGACGAGGCGTACCTGAAGAACGATCAGGTGACCCGTCGCTTCGGCCGCGAGGCGCGGGTGGCGAGCTCCATCCAGCACCCGGGGATCGTCGAGGTGCTCGACCTCGATCAGACCGCCGAGGGCGTGCCCTTCCTGGTGATGGAGTTCCTGGAGGGAGAGACGCTGGCCAGCCGCATCGAGCGGCGGGGGCGGCTGCAGCAGGAGGAGATCGTGCGGCTCGGCCGCATGCTGCTCGACGCGCTCGACGCCGCCCACACTCACGGCGTCGTCCACCGCGACCTGAAGCCCGAGAACATCTACGTCGTCCCCGCCGGGCGCAGGGGCGAGCTGGTGAAGATCCTCGACTTCGGCATCTCCCAGATGCGCGAAGAGGGGGAGCACAAGCTGACCATGACGGGCTCGGTGCTCGGCACGCCCCACTACATGTCGCCCGAGCAGGCGATGGGGGAGCCGGACGTCGACCATCGCGCCGACGTCTACGCGGCCGGCGTGGTGCTCTACGAGTGCGCGGTGGGCGACGTGCCCTTCGACGCCCCCAACTACAACAAGCTCCTGCGCCACATCCTCGACTCCGAGCCCCTGCCGCCGCGTCAGCGTCAGGCGGACATCTCGGGCGAGGTCGAGCGCGTGATCCTGTGGGCGATGGAGAAGGACCGGTTCCATCGGCTGGCCTCGGCGCGCGAGATGTACGACTGGCTCGGCCGCGCCGACGCGGGGGAGGAGGTCCCCTACGAGCCCCGGCCGTCGAGCCTCCCGCCCGAGCCCATCCCGGTGGGGAGCGGGCTCGGGAGCACCGCAGCGAAGGCGGCGGGGACGCCGCGCCCGGTGGGAGGCCTGCCCGCCAACCCCGGCGTGCGCTCGAGCCTGATCAAGAGCACCGCCGCGGAGTGGACACCCTCCGAGCCGCCCTCGAGCGGCGGGTTCGATCTCGACGTCGACGTGCAGCTCCACGACGCCTCGGTCCCCGACGAGGAGCCGGGTGACTGGTCCGTCTCACCGACCCTGGCTCAGCGCGCCAAGGCGATCTCGAGCGCCCCGCCCCCCTCCGCGCCGTCCAGCGTGCCCCCGCCTCGCGACCTCGGCGACGATCCGCTCACCCCGTCGGCCGGGCGGGCGCTCGATCTGGAGCTCGACGAGACGGCGCTGCGGGCTTCCAAGGCGCCGCCCTCGATGCGTCCGCCCTCGATGCCCCCGTCCATGCAGACGCCCGCGGTCGGCACGGCCTCGAGCAGCGGCCAGTATCGCGCCGTGTCCAGCCCGGGGAGCCTGCCCGCCGGCTCGAGCCCGGGCTCGGTGAGCGCGCCGCACTCGGTCCCGCCGCACTCGATCCCGCCGCGCGTCGCGGACCTCTCCGGGCGCTTCGACGCGGTCGAGGAGGAGGAGGCGCCCGAGCGGCCCGCGTGGGTCCGGTTCGCGCTCTGGGGTGGCGGCGCGCTGGTGCTCTTCGTGGGGCTCGTCTTCGCGGTGCGCTGGGTCGTCGACCCGGGCGTGGAGGACGAGGTGGTCGTCGCCCCGCCCGTCGTCACCGCGCCCGCGAAGAACCGAGAGCCCGAGGCGCGCGGGCCGAGCTGGGTGAGCATCCGGGTGGAGGGCCTGCCGCCCGCGGCGTCCATGCGGCTCGACGGCCTGCCCGTGACCACGCCGTTTCGGGTCCGCGAGGGGGGCGAGCACGTGGTCGAGATCAGCGCGCCCGGCTACGAAGATCGCCGGATCGAGTTCGACGCGGACCGGAACCGGACGCTCGTCGCGCGCATGAGACCGGCCGTCGGAGCCGTCCAGGCGCCCTGAAGCGCTTTTTCGCCGGGCCCGCGCGTGCTACGCGTCGCCCATCATGAGCGAGCGCTACGAGCCCTCCGAGATCGAGCCGAAGTGGCAAGCCTACTGGGAGCGGGAGCAGACCTTCCGCACCGACGAGGATCCGGACAAGCCGAAGGCCTACGTCCTCGACATGTTCCCGTACCCGTCCGGCTCGGGGCTCCACGTGGGGCACCCGGAGGGCTACACGGCGAGCGACATCGTGGCGCGCTTCCTCCGCTGCACGGGGCGCCGCGTCTTGCACCCGATGGGGTGGGACGCGTTCGGCCTGCCCGCGGAGCAGCACGCGATCAAGACGGGCACGCACCCGCGCGACACCACGCTGCGCAACATCGACACCTTCCGCCGTCAGCTGAAGATGCTCGGGTTCAGCTACGACTGGACGCGCGAGGTCGACACGACCGATCCGGCGTACGTGAAGTGGACGCAGTGGATCTTCCTGCAGCTCTTCCACCGCGGGCTCGCCTACCAGGGCGAGGTCACCGTCAACTGGTGCGCGGCGCTGGGCACGGTGCTGGCCAACGAGGAGGTCATCGGCGGCGTCAGCGAGCGCGGCGGGCACCCGGTCGAGCGCGTCCCGCTCCGTCAGTGGGTGCTGAAGATCACCGCGTACGCCGATCGGCTGCTCGAGGATCTCGATGGGCTCGAGTGGCCCAACAGCACGATGACCATGCAGAAGGAGTGGATCGGCCGCTCCGAGGGGGCGGAGGTCGTCTTCGACGTGTCCGGACAGGAGGAGAAGATCGAGATCTTCACCACCCGCCCCGACACCCTCTTCGGCGCCACCTTCATGGTGCTCGCGCCCGAGCACCCGCTGGTCGAGAAGGTCACGAGCGACGCGCAGCGCGAGGCGGTCGAGGCCTACGTCGAGACGGCCAAGAACAAGAGCGACCTCGACCGTCAGCAGCAGAAGGAGAAGACCGGCGTCTTCACCGGCGGCTTCGCCATCAACCCGGTCAACGACGCGCAGGTCCCGATCTGGATCGCGGACTACGTGCTCATGGGCTACGGCACCGGCGCCATCATGGCGGTCCCCGCGCACGACGAGCGGGACTTCGAGTTCGCGACCAAGTACGACATCCCGATCATCGAGGTCGTCAGCGCGGACGGCACCCTGACCGAGGGCGGCCTCGAGGAGGCGATGGTCGAGCACGGCGTCGCGGTCCAGAGCGGGAAGTACGACGGCACCCCGACGGCCGAGTTCAAGAAGCGCATCACCGCCGACCTCGAGGAGGCGGGCAAGGGCAAGAAGCGGATCGAGTACAAGCTGCGCGACTGGGTCTTCTCCCGGCAGCGCTACTGGGGTGAGCCCTTCCCGATCTACTTCCCGGTCACCTGCGACGGAGACCCGCGGAAGGACGACCCGCACACGATCCACTTCGATCAGCCGATCCCCCTCGAGGAGAGCGAGCTGCCGCTGCGGCTCCCGGAGCTCGAGGACTACCAGCCCGGCGACGATCCGGCGGGTGTGCTCGCGCGGGCCAAGGACTGGCGCTTCTTCCAGAAGGACGGGGCGTGGTTCGCGCGCGAGACCAACACGATGCCGCAGTGGGCGGGCTCGTGCTGGTACTACCTCCGCTTCACCGACCCGCGGAACGACGAGATGGGCTGGAGCGAGGAGGCGGCCAAGAGGTGGCTCCCCGTCGACCTCTACGTCGGCGGCGCAGAGCACGCCGTGTTGCACCTGCTCTACGCGCGCTTCTGGCACAAGGTCCTCTTCGACGAGGGCAAGCTCCCGGTGAAGGAGCCCTTCCAGAAGCTCGTGCACCAGGGCATGATCCTCGGCGAGATCGAGTACACGGCGTACCGCAAGGCGGGGGCGCTCGTCAGCGCCCAGCACGTGAAGTCGCTCGACGGCGGCAAGCTGATCGACGCGCGGGACGAGGCCGAGGTCGAGGCCGAGAAGGTCGACCCCGAGAAGGCCATCAAGAGGGGCCAGAGCTTCGTGCTCGAGGGCCACGAGGACATCGCGCTCGACGCGCGGGCCCACAAGATGAGCAAGGCGCGCGGCAACGTCGTCAACCCCGACGACGTCGTGCAGAAGTTCGGTGCCGACTCGCTGCGCCTCTACGAGATGTTCATGGGCCCGCTCGAGGCGACCAAGCCCTGGAACACCGAGAGCATCCAGGGCGTGCGCCGCTTCCTCGACCGCCTCTGGAAGGTGGCGACCGGCGCCCTCACCGACGACGCGCCGAGCGACGGCGTGCTGCGCCTGACCCACAAGACCATCCAGAAGGTCACCCAGGACATCGAGGCGATGCGCTTCAACACCGCCATCAGCGCGATGATGGTGCTGAACAACGAGCTGCACGGGCTCGCGGCCGCGCCTCGCGAGAGCGTCGAGGCGCTCGTCCAGCTGGTGCACCCCTTCGCGCCGCACTTCGCGGAGGAGGTCTGGGAGCGGCTCGGACACGCGCCGTCCATCCAGAACGCGCCGTGGCCGAAGTTCGACCCGAAGCTCGTCGTCGACGACGTGGTCGAGGTGCCGGTTCAGATCAACGGCAAGGTGCGTGGACGCATCCAGGTCGCCAAGGACGCCGACGAGGCGACGGCCGTCGCCGCGGCGGAGGCCGAAGCGGACGTCGCGTCGCAGCTCGAGGGCAAGACCGTGGTCAAGCGGATCTGGGTGCCCGGCCGGATCCTCAACCTGATCGTGAAGTAGCGCTCAGCGGCACGCGCGCAGGCTGGTCATCCTGAGCTGCGACGCGCCGCCGGCGTCCACGAAGACGGCGGCGACGACCACGTCCAGAGCGTCCGGCGTCATGTGCGTCCCGATGGCGACGTCTTCGACCCGCCCGCCCGTCCCGATCGACGGCATCGCCGGCCCGAAGCGATGCAGCGTGCCGTCCGCGGCGACCGCGCGCAGCCCGACCTCGTCGCCGCCCGAGGGGCCCGGGTTGGCGGAGGCGAGCAGCCCGAAGTCGTCCGCCTCGGCGAGGGCGGGCAGACGCACGGGCGGGCCCTCCATCACGGGTGCGTGGGCCGCGCTCGAGGCGCAGGCCGCGGGGTTGGTGTCGGCGCAGTCGCCGGGGAGGGTGAAGGTGCGCGCGTTGTTGGGCAGCGACGCGTCGACCACCAGCCCCACATAGTTGTCGCGCAGCCGCGCGAGGACCCCGCGATGCGCGTCTCCCACGAAGCCGAGCGGCGCGGTGTCGACGGCGTTGCCGTCCCACAGCCACGTCGCCGCGTCTGCGTTGCCGATGATCACGCCGTCCGCGGCGGCGATCCACGTGTCGTGCTGCGTGGGTCGCACGGACGGGAGCGGCGCGCTGTTGTTTCCCGACGCGGTGAGCAGGGCGATCAGCGAGGAGCCGGCGGCGACACGCACACGATAGGCGATCGCGGCCCGCGCCTCGTAGTCGAAGACCCGCACCGGCCACGGCACGCCCATGCTGGTCTCGGTCACGGACTGCACGACGCCGCCCCCGGCGGCGAGCAGACGCGCCTCCGCCGTGCCCGACGGAGTCTCGCCCCACACCCCCCCGGCGACGGCGCCCGAGCGGAGGCGGCGGAGCTCGTAGGCCGACACGTTTCGGTAGCCGGCCGTGGAGGCGGCCAGCATGGTCTCGTTCGAGATCGGACCGTCGAACCGCACGCCGGTGACGAACGCGCGTCGCGGGCTGACGTCTCCGGCGCCGTGGTGCACGATGACCGCGTCCGCGCCGTCGAAGCCGACCTCCGGATTCACGAACACCGAGAGCAGGTGCCCCTCGGGGGGACTCGAGAGCATGTCGATGTCGGGCACGGTGACGGGAGCGGTCTGACCGACCTTGCTGTATCCCCGGTCCCCGAACAGCGCGCCCCACCGGGGGCTGCCGCAGGTGTCGTCCATCGGCGCCCCGCAGTCGGGGAAGCGGTCCGGGTACACGTCGGGGTTCTCGTCGTCGCAGTCCGCGGGGACCATGGGGCGCTCGCATTCGGGCGTCATGCGAGGGAAGCCGTCTCCGTCGCGGTCGCAGCCTTCGATCGCCGGCTCGCAGCGCCCCTCGACGCAGCTGGAGTCACTGGCGCAGTCCCCGCTCTCGCGGCACTGGACGCACCCGACCCCGGGCTCGCAGATGGGCGTCGGTGCGCTGCAGTCGGCGCTGCTGACGCACGAGGCCGAGACGCATTCGAAGTCGCTGCAGCGCTCGCCCGCGCCGCAGTCCCCGTCGCCGAGGCACTCGGCGCACTCTCCGTCCGGCGCGCAGAACGGCGCCATCGCGGTGCAGTCGTCGTTTCCGTCGCAGCCGCAGAAGGCGGGGCCCTCGAGGCACTCCTGCCCGAACGGGTGGCCCGCGCACTCTGCGTCGGCCTCGCAGTCGTCGACGCACTCGCCTTCGACGCAGAAGAAGCGCCCCTCCGCGTTGGCGGTCGGGTCGTTCAAGCACTCCCCGTGCGAGCTACACTCCTGGCCGTCGCTCCCGACGTGGCGCGAGCCGTCGAAGACGAGCGAGCAGCCCGAAGCGAGCACGAGCGCGGCGAGCATCGCCGCGGCGCGCATCAGAAGCTCCCTCGGACGGCGGCGCCACCGCCGCTCGGTCCCACCCACGGCGTGAGCGAGGCGCTCTCCGTGTCGCCGCCGTCGTCACCGCCGTCGTCACCGCCGACGAGGAGCAGGACCGCGCCGAGGGCGGCGCCCGCGAGCGCCACGCCGAAGCCGATGTCCGTGACGAGCGCGAAGGTTTGCAGATCCGCGACGTCCGCGTCGGTGCAGCCGCTCATGCAGCGCTCCGCGAGGTTGCCGTCTTCGACGATGGTGAGGCTGCCCGTGATGGCGACCATCACCACGCCGACGGCGGCGACGGAGAAGCCCGCGATGGCGCCGACGTTCGGGCCGCCTCCGCTCGGCGCGGCGCCACCGGGATCGGCGCTGGCCTCGACCTCGACGCTCGCGGCGACGTCCGTCGCCTCCGCGGCGTCCACCTCTGCGTTCTCGTCGCTGTCGGTCTGGGTCGACTGCGCCTCGATGCGCTCACGGAAGTTCCGGACCCGCAGCTCCAGGTTCGCGCGGTTGGGGACGTCCTGCACCTCCTCGAGGAAGCGCTCGAGGTGGCTGACCGCGTTCTCGAGGTCGCCCATGCCCTGGTAGGCGAGCGAGAGGTTGTAGAGCAGCTCCGGGCGCTGGCTCAGCTCGTAGGCGTGTCGCCACTCCCGCAGCGCGTCCTCGTAGCTGCCGGCCTCGTAATAGGAGGCGCCGGCCTGGAAATGGAGGCGCGCGCGATCCTGGGCGCCCTGGTCGGCGAGGGGCAGATGCTGCCGGTCCTCGTCGGGCTCCTCTTCCTGCGCCATCGCCGTCGACACGCCCCCGAGAATCGCCGCCGCCACGAGCAGCGCTCGCACCCAATGCTCCATGCCAAGGCCCTCCGCGGCCGAGTCTGCCACGATCGGGGCCGACCTCGAAGCATTCACAGGCCAAAGTTACGCCCGGCTTGCAGCGAATTCGGGGCTCTGCCACGATGGGCCCTCCGTCGATGGCGAGCGACGACAAGACCGATCGGTTCCGCGCGATCTTCGAGCCCGAGGACATCTTCGAGCGCTTCGTGAAGAACGCGAACGCCAGCACCGAAGAGGCGCTGCCGCGGGACGACGAGCCGACGGGCATGGTCGCCAACGACCACGCGGACACGACGGTGCGGCCGCCTCCCGAGGCGCCTGCGCCCGTCGCCCCGAAGGCAGGCTCCGACGCCGCCGCCTCCGGGCCGCCGCCGGACGAGCCGCCGACCGAGGAGCCCACCAGCCCGCACACCGAGCTCCCCGAGGGCCGACGGCGCCGGGGCGGGCCGCCCACCTGGGATCACGCGGTCACGGTCCGGGGGCGCTCGCCGTACGACGACGCCCAGGCGATGCGCACGGGGGTCGGCGAGCCGCCCGAGGAGGATCGGGACGGCACCCGGCCCGACGCGCCGATCGCCCTCGCGATGGCGCGCGCGTTCGATCCGGAGGCGACCGACACCGCGGCGCTCTTCGAGGCCACCGAGGCGTACGACGGCCTGGAGAGCGTCGAGGGCCCCGACAGCGGCGACGAGACGCTCACCGTCCCGCGCGGCCAGCCGCTCACGACCGACTCCGGCCAGCGCATCCTGCTGCTGACCAAGGTGAAGCGACCGTCGAGCCCGCCCTCGGAGGACCTGCTCGACACCGCGCGCGCGGACGACGTCGACGCGTACCCGCTCTCGGACGAGCTGGAGAGCGAGGTCGACGGCCACGAGAGCGTGGTCGCGCCGCGCGGGCTGCACACCCAGCGGATCGAGGCCGCGAAGCTCGTCCCGGACGTCGAGAAGGCCGCCCAGCGCAAGGAAGACGCGGTCGTGGCCGAGGGGGTCGAGGACGGCCAGATGCCGACCCGCGAGCTCGACCAGATCCTGAGCGACATGTCGGTGCTCCTCCGCTACGGCCACCAGGCGCAGGTCCGCGAGCGGCTCGCGCTCTTGCGGCGGACCTACCCGGAGGACCTGCTGCTGCTCCGCCGGCTCGCGGAGTTCTTCGTCGAGCACGCGCAGACGGACGCGGCGATGGAGACGCTCTTCGCGCTCGCCGGCGGGCTCTTCGAGCGACGGAACGTCGAAGGCATGCGCCAGGCCCTCGAGCAGGTCCTCGTCCTCGAGCCGGGCAACGAGCGCGCTTACCGCCTGCTCGGCCTCCTCGAGCGCCGCCCCGCCGACGGCGGCTGACAGTCCGTTGAAGAACCTCGCTCCTCGTCTCTCGGGCGGGACGACCCGTCTCTCGGCCCGTGTCTCCTCGAAAATGCTGAAGCATTTCCTCGTCGCCCCGAACCGAGAACCGGGCCGTCGCGCTCCGAGATCCTTCGGGC
>JAVJQK010000019.1 GCA_040218145.1 Sandaracinaceae bacterium
GTTCGCAGCTTGCCCAGCTCCGCCGGATCCACGTCGGGCAGGTCGCCCGCGCGCTCGCGCATCGCGGCCAGGATCTCCACCCGCTTGATCGAGTCCACCCCGAGGTCCCCCTCGAGGTCCATCGACAGCTCCAGCATGTTCACCGGATAGCCCGTCTTTGCGGCCACCACGTCCAGCATCAGCGCCTTCAGGTCCACGCCGCCCGCAGCTGCAGGTACGGCAGCGGGAGCGGCAGCGGGAGCGGCAGCGGGCGCGGGAGCGGGCGCGGTAGCGGGCGCGGGAGCGGCAGCGGGAGCGGGAGCGGGAGCGGCAGCGGGAGCGGGCGCGGGAGCGGCAGCGGGCGCGGTAGCGGCAGCGGGCGCGGCAGCGGGCGCGGTAGCGGCAGCGGGCGCGGTAGCGGGCGCGAACGTGGGCGCGTGGGCGTGCGCCATCTCCCCACCCGCCGCGTGGGGCTGTGCGGCCATCATCGCGGGCAGCGCCTGAAGCGCGGCCTGCTGGGCGTGCAAGAACGCGCCGTGGGTCGCGGCCATCGCCTGCGTGTAGGCGGTGTGCGCGTCGATCGCCTTCGACTGGATCGCGTAGTACGCGCTCGCCCACGCGGCTCCCTGGGGCGCGGCGGCGGGCGCAGGCGCCGAAGGCGCGGCAGCCACGGGAGCGGCGGCAGGCACGGAGGGCGCGGAGGGCGCGGCAGCCACGGGCGCGGCAGCGGGCGCGGAGGGCGCGGAGGGCGCAGCCACGGGCGCGGCAGCGGGCGCGGAGGGTGCGGCAGCCACGGGCGCGTGCGGCTCGGTGGGCTCGGACATCTTCATCGAGGCTCCGTGGTCGACGACCGGCGTCGGTCGCTTCGGGTTCGGCCCGGGCAGCGCGGCCGCGCCCTCTTCGGGCGGGTACGGCTTGCCGTAGCTCGTGCCGCTGATCTTCAGCGTCAACTTCGGCTTCTTGCTCTCTCGGGGGTCCTCCACCGGCTCGAAGGCGCGCCAGAGCGCGGCGAGGTCGAGGGGGATCCCTGCGCCGACGAGGCGCGCGAGGGCCTGGTGAAGGCTCGTCACGCCGTCCTTGCGCTTGTCGTCGAGGGGCACGGTGAGGTGCGGTCGCCCTTCGAGGATCCGTCCGACCAGGCCACAGAGCACCGAGCCCGGCCCCACCTCGACGAAGGTCCGCACCCCGGCCGCGTACATGGCCTCGATCGACTCGACGAAGCGGACCGGCGAGGCGAGCTGGTTCGCGAGCAGGTCGCGGATCGCCTCCGCGTCGCGCGGGTACGGCGCGGCCTCCGTGTTGCCGAACACCGGCCGGTCGGGCGACGCGATGGTGACGCCACCGAGGACCTCCCGGAAGGGTCCGACGGAGCTCGACACCACGCTCGAGTGGAAGGCGGTCGCGACCGGGAGACGCCGAAAACGGAGCTTCGCCTCCGAGAGCTTGGCCTCGGTGGCTTCGATGGCCTCGGTCGGTCCGCTGAGCACGACCTGCGTCGGCCCGTTGTCGTTGGCGAGCACGACTTGGTTGGCGAGCACGACGCCGTCGTTCCACTCGGCGAGCTTCGCGCGCACGACCTCGGCCGACGCCGAGACCGCGGTCATCGCCCCGGGGGTCGACGCCGCCTCCGCCATCAGCTCGCCGCGGCGGCGCGCCACCCGGAGGGCGTCTTCGCGCGAGAGCACGCCGGCCGCGTGGAGCGCGATGATCTCGCCGAAGCTGTGGCCGGCGACCGCGCTGGGCGTGACCCCGAGCGCGTCGAGGAGCGCGAGGTGCGAGAGGCTGGTCGCGCCGATCGCGGGCTGCGCCCACTCGGTGGCCGTGAGCTTCGCGCTCTGCGCGTCCCGCGTCTCCGCGTCGAACGCGGTCTTCGGGAACACGACCTGGTGCAGCGGCTCGGCGAAGACGTCGAGGCTCGCCGCCGCGTCCCAGGGGGCGCGCGCCTCGTCCCACGTCATGGCCACCGAGGCGCCCATGTCGACGTACTGGCTGCCCTGACCCGGGAAGACGAAGCCGACCTCGCCGTCGCGCTCGCCGACGCCGAAGACCGTGCCGTTCGGGGTCCGGAAGGGCTCGCCCGCCTCGACCCGGGCCGCGGCGTCCTGGAGCTTCGCCGCGAGATCGGCCCCGTCCTCGGCGACCAGCGCGAGCCTGCACTGCGCGGGCCCAGCCTGCGCCGCGTAGCGCTCCTGGGAGTCGCGCGCGAGGAACGCGAACATGCCCTCCGCGGTCGCCTGCTCGGCCACCTGCTCGACGACCGCGCGCAGCTCGGCCGCGAGCGCCGCGGGCGTCGCGGCGCCGAACACGAAGAGCTCCGTCTCGACCGCGCGCCGCCGGAGCGCGGGCGCCGCGTCGCCCGTGTACTCCTCGAGCGCGATGTGGAAGTTGCTGCCGCCGAAGCCGAACGAGCTGACGCCCGCGCGACGCGGGTGGGCGTCTCCGCGAACCCAGGGGCGCGCGCGCGTCCCGAGGTGGAACGGGCTCTCGTCGAGCGCGAGCTTCGGGTTCGGCGCGTCGACCTTGATGGTCGGCGGGAGCACGCGATGCTGCAGCGCGAAGATCGCCTTGATGAGCCCGGCCGCGCCCGCCGCCGCCTTGGCGTGTCCGATCTGCGACTTCACCGAGCCGATCGCGCACCACTGGCGGTCTTCGCGTCCGGTCTCCTCGAAGACCGTGCGCAGCCCCTCGAACTCGGCCGCGTCGCCCGCGATGGTGCCGGTGCCGTGCGCCTCGACGAGCTCCACGCTGTCGGGTCCATAGCCCGCCGCCTCGTACGCGCGACGGATCGCCTTCGCCTGCCCCTTCGGGACGGGCGCGTAGACCGCGGCGCCCTTGCCGTCGCTGCTCGAGCCCACGCCGCGGATGACCGCGTAGATCCGGTCTCCGTCACGCTCCGCCTCGTCGAGGCGCTTGAGCGCGACCATGCCGAAGCCCTCGCCCAGCATCGTGCCGTCGGCCTGATCGCTGAACGGGCGGCAGTCCCCGCTCTTGCTCAGCGCGGGCGTCTTGCTGAAGCAGAGGAACATGAAGATGTCGTTCATCGCGTCCGCGCCGCCGCAGATCACGACGTCCGACTGCCGCGTGGCGAGCTCGTTGACGGCCATCGAGAGCGCGCTGAAGGTGCTCGCGCAGGCCGCGTCGGTGACGCAGTTCGTCCCGCCGAGGTTCAGGCGGTTGGCGATGCGCCCCGCGACCACGTTGCCGAGCACGCCCGGGAAGGTCGCCTCCTGCCACGGCGTGTAGTGCGCCTCGATGCGCTCGCACGCCTCCTGGACCTCGGACTCGGGCATGCCCATCTCGCGGAGCGCCTTGGTCCACACCGGCCGCTGGAGCCGGCTGTTCATCTGACCGAGCAGCTCCTGCGCGCTGGTCACGCCGAGCACCACGCTCATGCGCTCGCGGTCCTCGTAGCTGAACTGGCCGCGAGACGCGTCCTCGAGCACGCGCTGCGCGACGATGAGCGCGAGGAGCTGACAGGTGTCGGTGGCGGGCACGGTCGACGGAGGCACCCCCCACGCCATCGGGTCGAAGTCGACCTCGGGCACGAACGCGCCGCGGCGGGCGTAGGTCTTGTCCGGCGCGGTCGGGTCGGGGTCGAAGTAGTCCTCGACCAACCAGTGGGACGCGGGCACGTCCGTGATGCGGTCGGTGCCGGCGAGGATGTCCTTCCAGAAGCCCGTCGCGTCGAGCGAGCCAGGGAAGAGCGTGCTCACGCCGACGACGGCGATGGGGGGATGTCTCTCGGTCATGGTTCCTACGCGAGCGGTCGGGGCTCGAAACGAAAGGCGGCGGCCGGGATCGGCGCGCCGTAGCTGCGGAGCTGGTGGGCGCGGGTCAGCGCCGCCGCTCCCTCGAGGAGGTTCCTGGCGATCTGGACGACGGTGCGGTTCTCGGGCGCCTCGAGGAAGGAGCCGCGCACCCAGTCGTTGAACGCGCCCATCGCGGGCCCGCACCAGATCTGGTAGTCGAGGCGCCGCCGCGGCTCCCCGGTGATCGCCCAGCGGCTGGAGAGCCCCAGGTACCACCGGAACGCGAGCGCCATCTCGTGCTTCGGGTCGCGATCGGCGATCGCGTTCTGCGAAGGGTCGCGCTCGGCCCAGAAAGCGCGGGTGCTCGCGCGCACCTCGTCGAGGCTGGCGCCGAGCACCTGCGCCTCGAGCTTCGCGCGGGCGTCCGCGGGGATCGCGTCGAGGCTGGCGTGCGCGCGGTAGGCCGTGAAGAGGCGCGCCGATCGCGCGCCGAACATCGTGCCGCGCTTGAGCACCTGGACCTCGACGCCCTGCTCGAACATGTCCGCCGCCGGCGCCATCACGACGTCGGCCATGGCGGCCTCGGCGAGCATGCGCTTGCCCTCCGCGGAGAGCCCCGACTCCACGGCGCTCTGGTTCACCGAGCCCGTCAGCACGTACGCCGCGCCGAGCGAGAAGGCGGCGGCCACCGACCGCGGTGTGCCGAGCCCGCCCGCGGCGCCGACGCGCACCGGGCGCTGGTAGCCGTGCGCCTCGACCAGCGCGTCGCGGAGCTCCGCGATCACCGGGAAGACCGCCGTGAGCGCCTGCTTGTCGGTGTGGCCGCCGGAGTCGGCCTCGACGGTGATGTCCTCCGCGACGGGGACCCGCCGCGCGAGCGCCCCCTGCTCGGCCGTCAGCTTGCCCTGCGCGACGAGCGCGTCGAGCATCGCGGCCGGCGCCGGCGAGAGGAAGTGCCTCGCGGTCTCCGGCCGGGAGATCTTCGCGAACACGTGCGTGCTCCGGCGGATCGCGCCCGCGGAGTCGGTGGAGAGCCCGGCCGCCGCGTAGCGGACGATCGCCGGCGTCAGGGCGAGGTAGGCGGCGGCCGAGACGTGCGTCACGCCGCGCCGCAGATAGAGGTCGGCCACGGCCTCCTCGAGCGCGGGCTCGTTCGGCGAGTGGATGAGGTTCATGCCCCACGCGAGGCCCGTCCCGCCGAGGGCCGCCTCGAGCCGGCCGAGCGCCTCCTCCACCCGCGAGAACGAGAGCCCCGCCGCGCCGAAGAAGCCGATCATGCCCGCGCGCGCCACCTCGATGACGAGGTCGGTGGTCGCGATCCCGTTGGCCATCGCGCCGGTGACGTAGGGGAAGCGGACGCCGTGGGTCTCGTTGAAGCTCCGGTCGCCGAGCCACTCGGGGAAGAGGCCCGGCAGGGTCGCGAGCAGCGGATAGGCGGAGTGTCCGTTGAGGAGGCGCGTGGGGACCACCTCGCCGGCGAACCCGAGGCCGACCCGCCCGTCCGCGGACTCCCGCAGGATGTGCACGGGCGCGCGGAACTCCGCGACCGCTCGTCCGAGCGACCGACGATCGAACGCCGGCGCCTGCGCGCCAGCCGTCCACATGGCGATGGGAGTGAGCACCGCGTCACCAAATAGCAAATGCGCGGGAGATCTCTGTCATCGTTCGTTCATAGGTCACAAGCGCTCGGATTTACAGGCATTTATTGGCTCCACTGGCGACTCGAATGGCCCCGGCGAGCCCTGGACGTGCGCGCGCTGCCTTTCCGTCCGCGGCGCGTGGGCCCCGAAAGGCGCACCTTTGCGCGGCCCCTCGCGACCGGTACCTTGTGTCCGGCTCTTTTCTTTCGGGGAACCAGGGATGGACAACAGCGGGATGGGGCGGCGCGCCGCGGCGCGGCGCCTCTCGATCATGGTCGCGCTCGGCTGCGCGGCCGTCGGCGGCGGTGTGACCTCACCGGGTTGCGCCGAGTTCGACACGACGCCGGTGCCGGTGACGCACGGGAGCCTGGGCGAGGAGATCGTGCAGGTCTTCTGCGAGCGCATCGCCGCGGACGCCGAGCGCGCGCGTCCGGAGGGCGAGCCGCGCGACGTCAGCGGCGCGCGCTGGAAGCCCGTCTGCGAGGGCAACGCGCCCGTGCCCGCCGACGCGCCGCCGCGGCTGGCCGCGCTGATGGAGAACCGCGCCCGCCTCGCCGAGGCGCTCGATCGCACCCTGCCCGAGGCCATGAGCGACGACCTCGGCCTCTTCATGGGTGAGCTGCTGCCCTTCTTCGACACCCCGGAGGAGCGGCTCCCGACCCAGACGCGCCGGCTCGCGGACTTTCTCGAGCGGCTCTCGCGCGACGACGAAGCCGTGGCCGCGCTCGAGCGGCTCGGCACCCGGGAGGGCTACCGCCCCCTGCGCCTCGCGCTCGGCGTGACCCGCCCCACCCTCGCCTATCCCCGCTTCGACGAGTTCGCGGAGGTGGCGCTGCGCACCTTGCTCGAGGGCTCCGCGCGCGAGGAGCTGCTCGATCTCCAGGCCGCGCTCGCGCTCGAGATGGCGACGATGGAGATCGACCCCAGCGACGACGCGTCGGACCAGACCACGCTCGCGCTGATGCGCCAGCTCATGTTCACCCAGGACGATCTCTTCGCGACCGGCGCCCCGAGCCCCGTGCTCCTGCGCGACGCGCGCGGGATCGCGCTGCCCAACCCCGCGGTGAGCCTCTCGCCCTTCGTCGACATGGACGCGGACGGCATGGCCGACGTGGACGGGCTCGGGCGCTTCGTGGACGCCTCGGGCGCCACGCTCTCGGTGCCGCCGCCCTTCCGCGTGCAGCACGAGTCGGGTGTGCCGCGAGACCCGTCTGGACGCGCGATCCGCAGCGACGGCACCCGCTACTACGCGTACATCGACGCGAGCCGAACCATGCTCGCGGGCACGACGGCGGAGCTCGCGCCGTGGTTCGACCCCGCCTCTCCCACCCTGATGCAGATGAGCCGCGGCCTCCCCGTCCTGCTGGGGCCGCCCGCGGACACGTCGTTCACCTACGGCGCGTTCACGCACCGCTACTCCGGCTTCGACACGAGCCAGGGGCCCATGTTCGACGCGGTCCACGCGATCGGCGAGCTGATGCACCGCGACGAGACCGAGGCCGCGCTCCTCGCGACCGAGGCGCTGCTGCGCGATCACGAGTCGGCCGCGGCCGGCATCGTACGCAGCGCGCGCTTCATGGCGAACGAGAGCGACCTGCACCCCGAGGCGGTGCTGACCCAGCCCAACGTCTTCTGGGACGACCTCATCGACGTGCTCGTCCGCATGAGCCAGCGCCCCGGGATGCTCGAGGCGCTCATGCGCTCCTTCAGCGACCCGCGGAGCGAGAACGGCGGGGAGCTCTTCGGCGCGTTCATGCGGCACCGCGACCGCGTCACGTTCGATCCCCGCGACGTCAACGGGCCGCCGCTCGGCCTCCCGCTCGACGAGCCCGTGAACCGCGGCATGCCCGACTCGTTCGACAACGAGAGCATGTGGCAGCGCACCGTGGCCCTCATCGACGCGCTGAACGGCGTGCAGGTGTGCAACCGCGAAGGCGCGCGGCTCGACCTCAGGATCTCGCTCGGCCCGTTCTCGTTCAATCTGCGCTATCCGCTCTTCGGCCGCACGGCGGGTCGCTGCGAGCTCATCCGCATCGACAACGTGGCCGAGGCCTACGCGCGCGCCATCATGGGCGACTACGAGCTGGAGCTTCAGGACGGCTTCCTCGACGCGATGGTCAACGTCGCGTCCGCTCTACGCGTCGACGTCGACGAGGCGCTCGAGGTCTCGTCGGGCATCGACGGGCTCACGCGTCATCCCTCCCCGCAGGCGCTCAACCGGCTCGTTTTCTGGGGCCTCTCGGACGAGACCGGTCTGCGGAGCTGCACCCCCGATGAAGAGGGCGGTGACTGCAACAGCACCTTCGCGGGGCAGGTCTTCGACCCGGTGCGCGACCGGCACGGCAACCTCGTCATCGAGCGCTACCACGGGACGATCTTCGCCTGGGAGTCGCCCGGCTTCTACGAGGCGATGCAGCCGCTGGTCGAGGTCCTGCACCAGCCCGGCTACACCTACGACGCCGAGGGCAGCTACTTCTTCGGGGAGCTGCTCGGGACCCTGCACGCGCACTGGGCCTCGCCCGCCAACGACCAGTACTGCCAGGCCCCCGCCTGCGGCCCGGGCGACGCGAACTTCAGCCACGCCTCGAACGTGCGCGGCTACGAGGAGCTGGTCGCGGCCGGCTTCGAGGAGGGACAGCTCACCCAGCGGCTGCACCGGATGAACCTCGCGCTCGAGGCCATCGAGGTCGAGCCCGGCGTGGACGGCGTGGCCGCGCTCGCCGCGGCGGGCGAGGTGATGATCGATCCGCGCCGCAACGTCGGGCTGACCGACCGGTTCGGCAACGGGACCACGCGCACCAACGACGGCGCGCGCGAGCTGACGCAGACGCCCCTCTATCTTCTGCTCGACGCGCTCTCGGCCATGGACACCGCGTGGGAGCGCGAGCCCGAGCGCCGCGCGGAGTTCCTCCTCGCCCGACGCGCGATGGCGGAGCAGTTCTTCGGCACCCGCACGCTCGGCGACGGCTTCCGCCTGGAGAACCAGCGCGGTCGCGCGATCTTGCTCACCGCCCTCCCGTTCATGCGGGACCGCATCGCCGATCACCGCGCGCAGGGGGACCTGCTCGAGTGGGCGACGGGCCTCGACCAGCGCATGGAGGAGACGATGCGCGAGCCGCTCATGGCCGCGCTCGTGCGCCTCCTCGACGCCGTCAACCAGGACCCGGACGCGCGCACCGCGCTCGCGCAGCTGCTGGGCTACCTCGTCGACGAGGCGAGCGAGAACGACGCCTTCGCGTCGGTCCTGTACGGCGGCGCGGACGCGCTGATGGTGCTCGAGGACGACCGCAACATCGTCCCGCTGCTCAACGCGTTGAGCGCGGGGCTCGCCCCCAACGCGCGCGAGGTGGTCACGGGCGGCGCGTCCAGCCTCGACCTCGAGGGCAGCGCCCTCATCGACGCGCTCGACCTCGTGCAGGACATCCAGGCGGTGGACGAGGACCGCACGCTCCGGCGCATCCTGCAGAACGCGGTGTCGCTCCCGGCGGCCGGGGATCCGGTGACGCCGCTCGAGACGATCCTCGACGTCATCGCCGAGGTGAACCGCGCGGCGCCCAACGCGGGCGGCTCGCTGCGCGCCGACGACTACCGCGCCGTGTTCGGTCAGGTCACCGACTTCATGCTCGACGAAGACCACGGCCTCGAGCGCCTCAACGGCGTCGTGCAGCATCGCCGCTGCTTCCCGGAGCACGGCACGGCGTGCGGCGCGATGGGCGCGGCGATGGAGTCGACGGGTCTGTGCTACGAAGGCGCGTCGTGTCAGTGCACCGACATGGGTGGGTCGCTCCAGTGGCGCTGCGCGCGTCCCTGATCGCCGCCGCCTTCCTCGCCGCGCTGCTGCCGGCCGACCGCGCGTCGGCGGGCGGGTTCTACCTGGCGCCGCGCGGGACGGGGCCGCTCGGGCGCGGCGGCGCGATGGTGGCCGGCGCCAACGACCCGCACGCGGTCTGGTACAACCCCGCCGGCCTCGCGTGGTCCGGGGACCAGCTGATGCTGGACGCGACCCTGACCCTCTTCGAGACGACGTTCACGCGCATCGACGGCGGCGGCAACACGCTCCGCCCCGTGCGCGGTCATCACCCCTACCTCCCCATCCCGACCCTCGGCGGCTCCTTCTCGATCGACGAGCTCCCCGAGTGGACCTTCGCGCTGACGCTCCAGGCCCCCAACTCGGCCCTGATGGAGTGGCCCAACGAGCCCGACGCTCCGCAGCGCTACTCCTTGCTCTCCCTCGAGGGCAGCCTGCTGGCCACCGCCGCCGCCGCCGCCGCGTGGCGCCCGATCGAGGAGCTCTCGATCGGGCTCGCCGCCCACCTGCTCGTCGGCTCCTTCGACGCCACGGTGGCGCTCAGCGCGTGCGACGGGGTGATCTGCTCGTTCCCCGAGGATCCCGAGTACGACGGCGTCGCGAACATCGCGCTGCCGACGGTCTTCCCGCTCTTCGTGCTCGGGGCGGTCGTGCAGCCCATCGACGCGCTGAAGATCGGTTTCAGCGTCTCGACGCCGTTCAACCTCGAGGGCAGCGCGCGCCTGCGGGTCCGCCCGCCCAACGCGGCCGCCTTCCAGGGCGCGGAGGTGGTCAACCGCTCCCCCGGCTGCAACCACGAGAACGAGAGCGACCCGTGCCGGCAGAACACGCGGGCCGACACCCAGCTCGAGTTCCCGTGGGTCTTCCGCCTGGGCGTCGAGGTGACGCCCACGCCCGGCCTGCGCGTCGAGGCGGCGGCGGTGTACGAGACCTGGTCGGTGCAGGACGCGGCGCGCATCGTGCCGCGGGACGTCTGGATCGAGGGAGCGCTCGGCGGCGGGCTCGAGTACGAGGTCGGGCCGCTGAGCATCCCGCGCCAGACGAACGACACCATCAGCCTCCGGCTCGGGGGTGAGCTCGACATCGACGTCGTCACGGCGCGGCTCGGCGTGAGCTACGAGAACGGGGCGTTCTCCGACGCCTACCTCACCCCGCTGACCATCGACAGCGACAAGCTCATCTTCAGCGGCGGCGCCACGGTGCGGTTCTCGGACGAGGTCGCGCTCGACGCGGTGGTCGGGTACCTCTGGATGGCGAGCCGCAGCGTGCGCAACAGCGCGGTGCCGCAGGCGAACCCGATCCGGCCGCCGGGCAGCGAGGTGGAGACGGTCTACGTCGGCAACGGGGACTACGAGATGGGGGCGCCCTTCTTCGGCCTCTCGGTGCGCTGGCGCCTCGACGCCGGGAACCTCCGCGGGCCGGGCAACGAGGCGCCGGAGCCCGACACGGACGAGCGGCCCGCCGCGACCGAGCCCGCGTCCTCCGAGCCCGCACCTTCGACGGACGGATCGACACAGGACGGATCGACACCCTGGTACCTGCAAGGCCAGTCGACGTCCGCGCAGCCCGCCGTGCCCGACGACGGCGCAGACGACGCCGCGACCGAAGCCGCCCCGGAGCCGCCGGAGCCCGAGGCCGCCCCCGAGACCGCGCGTGAGCGCCGGATCCGCATTCGCCGCGAGCGAAGGCAGCGTCAGCGCGAGCGCCGGCAGCGCCGACGTCGCGCACGCTGAACCTTTCACGACGGCCGCCGTACAGGGTGGAGCCTGCCCCGCACGCGCTCGCGTCGTCGGCGCGCGGGCAGTACCTTCGAATCGACGTCGTGACCACCCACCGCCGAAACCTGCCCGTGCTCGTCGCGACGGTCGCGGTGGCGTGCGCCCTCACGGCCGCTTGGTTCTGGCTGGGTCAGGCCGAGGCCCGACAGAGCGCCGAGCGAACCGAGCGCGACGCGCGTCAGGCGTCGCTCCGGCTCTCCGACTTCGTCACCGCGCGCCTCGTCGCGGTCGAGTCCATCCGGCGCATCCGGGAGGCCGGGCTGATGGACGAAGAGGCCACCTTCGTCCGGAGCGCCACGATCGTGCAGAACGAGCTGGGCGGCTACCTCGCGATCAACTGGATCGCGCCCGACGGAACCATCGTGTGGGTGAGCCCCGCCGAGCGGAACGCGGCCGCGCGCGGCCGAAACGTATTTCGCCACCCCCAGGCGTCCCCCGCCGCTCGCGAGGCCGAGCGGACGCGGCGACCGAGCGCGACCCCGCCCATCCCGCTCTTCCAGGGCATCGCAGGCTTCGCGACCTACTACCCGGTCATCGTGGAGGGCGAGCTGATCGGGTTCGTCAACGGCGTCTTCGACATCCGCGGGCTCGTCGAGGCGAGCCTCGAGGAGGGCATCCTCGAGGCCCACGAGCTGCGCATCACCACCGACGAGGGGGCGCTGGTGCACGAGACGCCCGGGTTCGAAGCCGCGTCGGCGGAGCGTCCGGTCGGCCGCGGCGACATGGACGTCGTCGGGGGGCGCTGGCAGCTCGCGCTCGTCCAGAACGACGCGACCGCGCACGTGTCGATGGCGCGCCACGTCTTCCTCGCGGTCGGGCTGCTGCTGACGCTGCTCTGCGCCGCACTCGGCGTCCGCATCCTGTCGCGGCGAGAGCGTCAGAAGCAGCTCGAGCGCGAGCAGCGAGAGCTGGCGGAGCTGGTCGCGGCGAGCCGAGATCTCCACGCGCTGCTCGACCGCGACGGCGCCGCCATCCGGGCGAACGACGCGGCTCAGTTCTGGCTCGAAGGCAAGGCGCGGTTCGGCGACCACGTCGACGACCGGGACGCCTGGCAAGCGGCGCTCGCGGGGGCGTTCGCCGGGACGCCGCAGCGCCTGGAGCTCCGACTCGGCCCCGACGCCGCCCAATACGATGTGTCCCTTCAACCCCTCGGCGACGACAGCCGCGCGGTCGCGCTTCACGCCAAGGACGACCGGGAGCGGCGCCGCCTCGAGGACGACCTTCGCCGCGCCCAGAAGCTCGAGGCGATCGGCCGGCTCGCGGGCGGCATCGCGCACGACTTCAACAACCTCCTGACCGCGGTGACCGGCCTGGCCACCGTCGCGCGCTCGGACCCGAGGCTGCCCGAGGAGCTCGCCGAGGACATGGACGCCATCGTGGGTGCGGCCGAGCGGGGCTCGGATCTGACGCGAAAGCTGCTCGCGTTCGCCCGCACCGATCCCGCCGAGCCCGATCGCGTGGTCGACCTCGGCGAACAGATCCGAGGGCTGCGCCGCTTGCTGCGGCAGCTGGTGCGCGAGGACGTCTCGCTCAGCGTGTCGTGCCCCTCGACGCCTCTCTGGGTCAGCATCGCGCCGTCGCAGCTGGAGCAGATCGCGCTCAACCTCGTCGTCAACTCGATCGACGCCATCGAGGGGCACGGGCACGTCGACGTGCGGGTCGAGCCGGCCGGGGACGGCGTGGCCCTCATCGTCGAAGACGACGGCGCCGGCATGACCGAGGACGTGCGGGAGCGGGTCTTCGAGCCCTTCTTCACCACGAAGGCGCCGGGCAAGGGGACGGGGCTCGGGCTCGCCTCGGTCTACGGCATCGCGCGCGCGCGCGGCGGGAGCGTGACCATCGACAGCGCCCCGGGCGAGGGCACCCGGGTCCAGGTCTCGTTTCCCCGCGTCGAGGCGCCGCCCACCGTGGCCCCCACCCCGTCCATCACCCCCGAGCCGCGCGAGCATGGCGCGCTAGTGCTCCTCGCGGAGGACGAGCCCAGCGTACGCGCGACCACCAGCCGCATCCTGAGGCTCGCCGGCTTCGAGGTCCTCGAGGCGGAGAACGGGCGCGTCGCGCTCGACCTGCTCGAGCGCTCCAGCAAACCGCCGGACGTCCTCGTCAGCGACGTCATCATGCCCGAGATGCGCGGCCCCGAGCTGGCGCTGGCGGTGCGTGAGCGCTGTCCCGACATCGGTATCGTGCTCTGCAGCGGCTACGTGGGCGACGCCCTCGAGGGCCCGGAGTTCGAGACCTTGGGGGCCGAGCTGGTGGCCAAGCCCTACCGCCCGAGTGAGCTGCTCGACGCGATCGAGCGCGTCCGGCCTCCGGCCACCGGCGCGGTCGCGAGCGCCTGAGCGAGAGCCGCTCAGAACCGGCGCTGGACCTGCATCTTCTGCTTCGGCGCGAGCCCGACCGACTTCAGCGCCTTCTTCGCCATCTGCTGGAGCTCCGGCCGCACGCCCTTGCCCAGGAAGGGCGCGAGCATGTTGGCGTCGGCCTTGGCGAGCGCCCGCATCGACTGCTGCGCGAGGCCGCGCTTCTTGCTGGCGAGGTGCGTGTAGACCTGCGCCCTCAGGAGCATCGCGCCGACCTCGCCGTACTCCGGGTCGTCCGCCGGGTAGGTCTCGATCAGCTTGGCCGCCTCGTCCGCCTTGCCCGTTCGCGCGAACGCCTCCGCCGCCACCGCGGCGTACATGGCCTTGGCCTTGGCGTTCGGCTGCCGGTCGAGCCGCAGGTCGTCGGCGAGCTTGCGCGCGTCCTTGGCCCGCCCGTTCATCAGGTAGAGGAAGCCGAGGTTGGCCCGCACGTCGTCCTGCACCACGGCCGGGGCCTTGCCGAGGTCGATGTCCTCGAGGATCTTCATGGCGTCGGCGGGCCGCTCGCGCGCCACGAGCTGCGCGCGGGCGAGCGCGTTCAGGGCGTCGGAGCTGTCCCCCTGCTCCAGCTGCGCGAGGGCGCGCTTGCGGCCCTCCTCGTCGGTGGCCTGCGACAGGATGTCGACGATGCCGCGCGACTTGCGGGTCAGGCGCCAGACGTAGATGCCGAAGCCGATGGCCGCGACGGTGAGCGCGCCGACCACGCCGATGACGACCCAGCCGAAGACCCCGTCCTCGTCGTAGCCCTGGATCATGAACGCCGTGACCCAGAGCACGACGAAGGCCACCACGATGATCGCGATGGTCCGCCACTTCAGCGTCGGCTGTTCGATGTTCTCGAAGGCCTCGCTGGCGTCCTTCGGCTTGGGGAGCTTGCCTCGTTTCGCCACGGGACCGGGTTACCCCGCGGGCAGAGGGCCGGCAAGCGGCGACAGCGTCTCCACGAGCCAGCGCGCGTCGGGCCGCCGCTTCGGGTCGACGCGGAGGCACGCCCCGACCAGCTCGTCCAGCACCTCGGGCCGTTCGGTGGACACGTGCTCGAGGATCTCCCGGGCCGCCACGCCGAAGGCGTGCACGTCCATGGGGAGGTCGGCCGGGGCCGCCGCGCGCTGCTCGGGCGCCATGTACTTCAGCGTGCCCTCGGCCGCGGCCGACGGCGCGACGTGACCCGGCTCACACGCGACCCCGAAGTCGGTCAGCACGACGCGGTCGTCCGCGCGGAGCAGCATGTTCGAGGGCTTGATGTCGCGGTGCACCACGTCCGCCGCGTGCACGTGGGCGAGCGCCTCGGCCCCCGTCAGCAGCCAGCGCAACACGCGGGCCGCGGGGAGCGCGCCCTTGTCGATCTCCTGGCGCACCGAGCCGCCGAGCACCCGCTCCATCGCGATCGCGGCCAGCGTCTCGTCGATGTCGAACACCCGCACGATGCCCGGGTGCTGCAGACGCGCGGGCGTGCGCGCCTCGACGAGCAAGCGCACCCGCTCCGATCGGCCTCGACGGTGATACACCTTCAACGCGACCTTTCGCCCGAGCGACAGGTCCTCGGCGAGGAATACGGTCCCGGCCCCCCCTCGCCCGAGCTCGCGCTCGACCCGGTACCGACCGCGGGTCAGCGCGCCGTCGGCCATCAGCGTGGCGCCGACGTCGGCCTGCTTCCGCTCCCCCTCGCGCAGGCGCCGCACCCGGGCCCGCGCGCGCGGGTAGTCGAGATCCCGGGCCATCACCCGCTCGTAGAGGGCCAGCGCCCCCGTCTCGTCGCCGCGACGCTCGGCGATCTCGGCCCCGAGCATCCACAGCTCGAGCGGCGCGTCCGTGCTGTCCAGGAACGGCGTGAGCAGCCGCCCCGCGCCCTCGTCGTCGCCGCGTGAGGCGAGCAGCTCCGCCACCCGCTGGTGGAGCACCAACCGCTCGGGGTGATGGGCGAGCACCCGACGCACCAGATCGATGGCGCGCGCCTCCCGGCCCTGCTGCCGCAGCCGCTCGATCTGCGCGAGCACCTCCGCGTCGACCACGCGCGCCGACGGATCGTCCCCCAGGCGCTCCAGGATCAGCTCCGGGTCATCCGGGGCCCGCAGCTCGATCTCCGGCTCGGGGGGCGCGGAGTCCCGCGTCTCGGGGGGCTCGGGCTCTGGCGCTCCGCCGCCGAAGAGCCGCCTCCAGAGGCTCACGCGAGCACCTCCACCGGCCGCCCGCCCACCACGAGCCTGTCTTCGAGCAGCAGGTGGACCGGGAGCGCGCAGGTCTGCCCCTCGAGGGTCAGCTCGACCCCGCTCCGCGCCGCGAGCACCGCCCACCCCTCCGCGAACGAGATGTCGGCCTCGAGCTCGGCCCAGGCGAGGGGGCCCTCCCCCACGACGATGCGATCGCCCCGGTCGAAGCCGCTCAGCACCTCGATGAGCAGGCTCGCCTCCCCGAGGGGCCGCACCGCCAGTGATACATCATCACCGAGCCCGATCTCCGTCTCACCGGTGAGCGCGATGGCGCCCGAGATGGGCAGCCCGCGCACCAGCGTGCCGTTGCGGCTGTCGAGATCGCGGATCACCAGTGATCCGTCCTCGAGCGCCACCTGCGCGTGTTCGCGGGAGACGCTGGTGCCGCGGATGGGCACGTCGACCTCGCCGCGCCCCAGCACCGCGGGGAGCCGCCCCACGAACGCGACGCGCTTTCCGTCCACGCCGAGCCGCACCCTCGATGGCGGGGGCATGCGCTTCTCGAGTCGCCGGAGCAGCTCACCGATCGAGCGCTCATCGGGCGCGACGCGCGCCGCCTCCCGCAGGGCGTCTCGCGCCTCGAGCCGCGCGCCGTAACGCAGCGCCATCTCGTAGTCGCTCATCAGCCGCCGCAGCCGGCTCTCCGACGCCTCGGCCCGCGACGTGCGCTCGAGGAGGGCCTCGAGCTTCTCCACCTCGCCGGCCAGCTCCAGGCAACGCGCCTGATCCTCGTGCCGACCGAGCAGCTCGAAGCAGTCGGCGGCCTCACGCGCCCGATCGAGCAGCTCGAGCTTGCCGGCCGCCTCGAGCAAGCGCCGCTTCTCCTCGCCGCTCGCCGCCCCTCGCACCTTGGCGTCCGCGAGGATGGCCAGCGCCATGCGCCGCTCGACCTCCTCGCGCCGCTCCTCGTCCTCCTCGGGCAGCCAGCGCAGCGCGTCGTGCCAGGCGTCGAGGCGCTCGTCGAGCTCCTTCGAGCGGTCGGCCAGGTGCAGCAGCGCGTCGGCGGCCCGGATGGGCTCCTCGGCCTCCGCCCAGAGCGCCGCCGCTCGCCGCCACTGCCCCGCGCCCTCGGCCGCGAGGGCCCGGCGATGTCGGCCGTCGAAGATGCGCTTGAGCCAGCTCATGGGCAGGGAGTGATTTCTAGCGTCTTTTCAGCCCCTTGCCGACCCCGATGGCGAGCCGCGCACTTGACGGGCATACCCCGGATACTGAACGCTCTGTCGTCCGCTTCGGGAGGAATCATTCGATGAGCAACCGCATCGGCGAGCTTCTGGTCCGAGAGAAGCTCATCAGCCTGCAGCAGCTGCGCAGCGCGCAGGAGGAGTCTCGCAAGACGAACACCTCCCTCGGCTACCAGCTCGCGCGCATGGGCTTCATCTCCGATCAGGAGATCACCGACTTTCTGAGCCAGCAGTACCGCGTCCAGTCGATCGATCTCGCCGAGTTCCAGATCGACGAAGAGGTGCTCAAGCTCGTCAGCCACGAGGTCTGCGAGCGGCACAAGATCATCCCCGTCTCGCGCGCGGGCTCGACCCTGATCGTCGCGATGGCGGATCCATCGAACCTCCACGCGATCGACGACATCAAGTTCCTCACCGGCTACAACGTCGAGCCGGTCGTCGCCTCCGAGGCCGCGATCCTGGCCGCCATCGAGCAGGCCTACGCGGGCCCCGAGATCTCCTACGACGAGATCATGGAGGGCTTCGACGAGGAGGAGATCGAGGTCGCGTCCGACGAGGACGACATGAACCTGATGGACCTCGAGCGCGCCTCCGAGGACGCGCCGGTGGTCCGGCTCTGCAACGCCATCCTCCTCAACGCGATCAAGAAGCGCGCGTCCGACATCCACGTCGAGCCCTACGAGCGCAAGCTGCGCGTCCGCTACCGCATCGACGGCGTCCTGCACGAGGAGATGACGCCGCCGATCAAGCTCAAGAACGCCATCGCGTCCCGCCTGAAGATCATGGCGTCGCTCGACATCGCCGAGCGGCGGCTGCCGCAGGACGGTCGGATCAAGCTCAAGCTCGGCAAGGGCCGCGAGATGGACTTCCGCGTGTCGAGCCTCCCCACCATCTGGGGCGAGAAGATCGTCATGCGTCTTCTCGACAAGTCGAATCTCCAGCTCGACATGACGAAGCTGGGCTTCGACACCAAGGCGCTCGAGAGCTTCAAGTGGGCCATCAGCCAGCCCTACGGGATGGTGCTCGTCACGGGCCCCACCGGCTCGGGCAAGACGACGACCCTGTACTCCGCGCTCAGCGAGCTGAACAAGAGCGACACCAACATCTCCACCGCCGAGGATCCCGTCGAGTACAACTTGATGGGCATCAACCAGGTGCAGATGCACGAGGACATCGGCCTGAACTTCGCGGCCGCCCTGCGCTCGTTCCTGCGGCAGGACCCCGACATCATCATGGTCGGCGAGATCCGGGACTTCGAGACGGCCGAGATCGCGGTCAAGGCGGCGCTCACGGGCCACCTCGTGCTGTCCACCCTGCACACCAACGACGCGCCGAGCACCGTCTCGCGGATGCTCAACATGGGCGTCGAGCCCTTCCTCGTGACGGCCTCGGTGAACCTCGTGCTCGCCCAGCGCCTCGCGCGGAAGATCTGCGAGGACTGCCGCACCGAGGTCACGGTCGAGAAGGCCGTGCTGACGGACATCGGCGTGCGGGAGGCGGACATGTCGGACATGCGCGTCTTCCGCGGGAGCGGCTGCCGCAACTGCGGCGACACCGGCTACCGCGGCCGCATCGCGCTCTACGAGGTCATGCCCTTCACCGAGCGGCTCAAGGAGATGGTCCTCCAGGGCTGCTCCACGGCGGAGCTGAAGGACGAGATGATCGCGGGCGGCGTCGCCACGCTGCGCATGGCGGGCATCGAGAAGATCCGCGCCGGCACCACGACGATCGACGAGGTCCTCCGGGTCACCGCCGCCGACCGGCTCTGACCGCTCGCCCGCGTCCTCGAACCGTCGGGGTGAACCGCCGTTCACCGGCCTTGCTGGCGCCTCCCTCCCTCTGGTAAGGACCGGGCCATGGACAAGGTGGTATCGAGCGCGGCGGAAGCCGTGGCCGACATTCCGGACGGCGCGACGGTGGTCGCCGGGGGCTTCGGCCTCTGCGGCATCCCGGAGCTCTGCATCACGGCGCTGCGGGACAAGGGCGTCGAGGGCCTGACCGTGGTGTCGAACAACTGCGGGGTCGACGACTTCGGGCTCGGCCTGCTGCTCGCCGGCAAGCAGATCAAGAAGATGGTCTCGAGCTACGTGGGCGAGAACAAGGAGTTCGAGCGGCAGTTCCTCTCCAAGGAGCTCGAGGTGGAGCTCTGCCCGCAGGGCACGCTCGCCGAGCGGCTCCGCGCGGGCGGCTCCGGCATCGCGGCGTTCTTCACGCGCGCGGGCGCCGGGACCCAGATCGCCGAGGGCAAGGAGAGCCGCGAGTTCGACGGGCACGAGTACATCATGGAGCGCGGCATCCGGGGTGACTTCGCGCTCGTGAAGGCGTGGAAGGGCGACCGCCACGGCAACCTCGTGTTCCGCAAGACGGCGCGCAACTTCAACCCGCTCTGCGCCATGGCGGGCGACATCACGATCGCCGAGGTCGAGGAGCTGGTGGAGGTGGGCGAGCTCGACCCCGACCACGTCCACACCCCCGGCGTGTTCGTGCAGCGCGTCGTCGTCGGCGCCCACGAGAAGCGCATCGAGCGCCGGACCGTCCGAGAGAAGGAGTGAACCGATGCCGCTGAACCGCGACCAGATCGCCCAGGTGGCCGCCCGCGAGCTCCGCGACGGCTTCTACGTCAACCTCGGCATCGGCATGCCCACGCTGGTGGCCAACTACATCCCCGAGGGGATGGAGGTCTACCTCCAGAGCGAGAACGGCCTGCTCGGCGTCGGCCCGTTCCCCTTCGAGGGCGAGGAGGACGCCGACCTCATCAACGCCGGCAAGCAGACCGTCACCGCCATGCCGGGCGCGAGCTACTTCGACAGCTCCACGAGCTTCTCGATGATCCGCGGCGGCCACATCGACCTCGCCATCCTCGGCACCATGCAGGTCAGCGAGAAGGGGGACATCGCGAACTGGATGATCCCCGGCAAGATGATCAAGGGCATGGGCGGCGCGATGGACCTCGTCGTCGGCGCCAAGCGCGTCGTCGTCATCACGACGCACACGAGCAAGGACGGCTCGCCCAAGATCCTCAGGGAGTGCAAGCTCCCCCTGACGGGGCGCGGCGTGGTCGACCGGATCATCACCGACCTGGCCCTCATCGACGTGACCGACGAGGGCCTGATCCTGCGCGAGGTCGCCCCCGGCGTCAGCGCGAAGGAGGTCCAGGAGAAGACCGAGGCGGATCTGCTGGTCGCCTCCCCGCTCACCGAGCTCGAGGTCTGACCCTCTCCCCCGCGGCAGCCCTCGCCCTCAGCGCGCGGACTTCATCCGGTCGATGAAGCGGGAGAAGAGGTAGCGGGAGTCGTGGGGGCCGGCGCTGGCTTCGGGGTGGTACTGCACGCCGAA
The DNA here is from genome assembly GCA_040218145.1 of Sandaracinaceae bacterium. Lineage (GTDB taxonomy): Bacteria > Myxococcota_A > Polyangia > Polyangiales > Sandaracinaceae > JAVJQK01. The sequence continues at coordinate 20,042 of JAVJQK010000019.1, forward strand.
GCTGCCGGACGCGGCGTGCTCGATGCCCTGGCACGTGCCGTCGTTGAGGTGCACGTGGGTGACCTCGACGCCGGCCGGGAGCGCGTCGAGGTCGACGGCGAAGCCGTGGTTCTGGGTCGTGATCTCGATCTTGCCCGTGGTGAGGTCCTTCACCGGGTGGTTCAAGCCGCGGTGGCCGAACTTGAGCTTGAACGTCTTGGCGCCGAGGGCGAGCGAGAGCAGCTGGTGGCCGAGGCAGATGCCGAAGACCGGCTTGTTGCCGACCAGCGCCTTGGCGGTCTCGATGCCGCTCGCCACAGCGGCCGGGTCGCCCGGGCCGTTCGAGAGGAACACTCCATCCGGGTTCTCGGCCAGCACGTCGTCGGCGCTCGCGCTGGCCGGCAGCACGGTGACCTTGCAGCCGAGGTCCACCAGGCAGCGCAGGATGTTCTGCTTGATGCCGTAGTCGACGGCGACCACGTGCAGGCCGGCCTCGCCGTCGCTCACCTGCCACGCGCCCGAGCCTTCGTCCCAGGTGTAGCGCGCGTCGGTGGTGACCTGGCCCGTCAGATCCTGGCCGCTCATCGGGGGCGCCGCGGCCGCCCGGGCCTTCAGCGCCTCGACGCCGTCGGTCCCGATGGCCGCCATCTGCGCGCCCGCGTCCCGGATGTGACGCGTCAGCGCGCGCGTGTCGACGCCCGCGATGCCCACCACGCCGGTGTCCGACAGATAGGCGTCGAGGGTGCGGTCCGAGCGCCAGTTGCTCGCGATCGGAGACAGCTCGTGCACGACGAAGCCGGCGAGGTGGGGCTTCTCCGCCTCCTGGTCCTCGCTCGTCGTGCCGGTGTTGCCCATCTGCGGGGCCGTCATCGTCACGATCTGGCCGCAGTAGGAGGGGTCGGTGAGCACCTCCTGATAGCCGGTCATGCCCGTGGTGAAGACGGCTTCACCCACGGTGGTGCCGGACGCGCCGATGGCGTGCCCTTCGAAGACGGTGCCGTCGGCCAGCACCAGGTGCGCGCGCTCTTCGCTCATTCGCTCGCGTCCTGCCTCTCGTAGACGAGCTCACCGCCCACGAAGGTGTGGGTCACCGCGCCCGTCATCTGCTGCCCCAACCAGGGCGTGTTGTGGGATTTGGACGTTAGCGTCTCCGCCGCGAGCGTCCACTGCTGCGATGGGTCGACGATGGCCACGTCCGCGACGTCGCCCTCCCCGAGCGAGCCGCCCTCGAGCCGCCCCACCTTCGCGGGCGACGCGGTCAGCGCCTCGACGAGCCGCGTCTCGCTCACGTGCCCGTCCCGGACCAGCTCGAGCAACGTCGGGAGCGCCGGCTCGAGCCCGAGGATGCCGAACGACGCGGCGTCGAACTCGCAGTCCTTCTCGAGCGTGCTGTGCGGCGCGTGATCGGTCGCGATGCAGTCGACGGTGCCGTCCCGCAGCGCCTCGCGCACCGCCTCGACGTCCTCTTCGGTGCGGAGCGGCGGGTTCACCTTGCAGAAGGTGCGGTAGCCCAGGACCGCCTCGTCCGTGAGCAGCAGGTGGTGCGGCGTGACCTCCGCCGTGACGTCGAGCCCGCGGCTCTTGGCCTCGCGCACGAGCCGCACCGCGCCGCGGCTCGAGAGGTGGGCGACGTGGTAGCGAGCGCCCGTCATCTCCGCGAGGATCAGGTCGCGCGCGACGATGATGTCCTCCGCCTCGCGCGGCCAGCCGCGGAGGCCGAGGCGGGTCGACACGCGCCCCTCGTTCATCACCGCGCCTTCGGTCATGTGGTGGTCCTCGCAGTGCTGCGAGACCAGGAGATCGAAGGTGCGCGCGTACTCCATGGCGCGCCGCATCACGGCCGCGTTCATCACGCACACGCCGTCGTCGCTGACGCCGAACGCGCCCGCCTCCCGGAGGTCGCCCATCTCGGTGAGCGCCTCACCGCGGCTGCCCATCGTCACCGCGCCGAAGATCTCCAGACGCGCGCCGACGCACTCCTTCGCGCGCGAGACCATCGAGGCGGTGATGGCCCGGGTGTCGTTCACGGGCTTGGTGTTGGGCATCGCGCAGACGGTCGTGAAGCCGCCCGCCGCCGCGGCCGCGAGGCCCGAGGCGATGTCTTCCTTGTACTCCTGCCCGGGCTCGCGCAGGTGCACGTGCAGATCGAGGAAGCCAGGCGTGACCCAGCGACCGTCGCAGTCGATCCGGCGCACGCCCTCGCCCTCGAGGCCGTCGCCCGCGCCGCGCCCGACGCGCTTCACGCGCCCGTCTTCGAGGACGACGTCCGCGACCTCGTCGCGACCGCTCTTCGGGTCGATGACCCGCCCACCGCGCAAGACCCACAGCATCGCGCTGCGATTACGGCAGCGCGGCTCGAGAGTCAACGGCGAGCGCGAGGAGAGGCGAGCACGATCGCGTCATGCAAGCGCGGATCGCGCCTGGTTTCGCGACCCGATCGCGTCGCGGCCGCCTCAGCCGACGTTCTCGACCGAATCGTCGTCATCCGAGGACGCGTCGACGACCTCGTCGACCGCCTCGATCTGGCCGACCGACGACTCCGCCGGGGGCTTGCGCTTGAGCGTCTTCTTGCGCTTCGTGTCTTCGACGCGCGTCTTCATGGAGACGACTTTGCGACAGAGGGACGCGAAATCCTTGTTCCGCGTGGCCATCTGGGGCGAGCCGCCGCGCAGGAGGGTGCTGAGGATGAAGTCGAGAACCTGAATCTCGCCTTCGGAGAACGAGTTGCTGATCCGCATGACAGGCGATCTACCACCGGATCCGAGGCGCGACAATCCATGACGTGAGCTATAGGGTCACGTGACGTCATTCCTCCGTGGAGATCGTCCCGTAAGCCATCGAGATCATGCGTTTCGGCGCGCCCATCAAAAGATCCGATATCCGGCGATCGCCGGCATTTTGGGTGGCGATCGCCCCCGAATTCGATCCGCGAATGCAGGTGGCGATCTGCCTCTGGCGTGAAAAAAGTCATGCCAACGTCCCGATGTGGAGTCACGCGATGGCCGCCCCTCGGGCGCCGGGAGTCGGATAGGCTGGGCGCGATGGCGTGGAAGGTCGGATCGGGCATCTCCGGCGCGCTCGTCTCGCTCGGCGTCCTGGTCGCGCTCGTCTCGACCGCGGCGCTCGAGGAAGAGGAGGTGCGCTGGTTCGAGGACGTCACCCTCGCCGAGCGCACCGCGCCCGGCGCCTCGAGCGCCACCCTCACGACGGTCTCGCTCCGGCGAGATCAGCGCGTGGTCTTCGAGCTCTGCGCGGCGGATCCGATGGACCCCGAGCGCTGGGCGGGGGCGATGGCGGTCGCGGTGTCGCGGCCCTCTGCGCGCGAGGTGCTGACCCGCTCGGAGCTCGACGCGCGCGTGCTCGGCATGGTCCGGCGCGACGCGACCAGCGGCTGCCTGACGATCGGGAGCGGCACCATCGGCGCCGACGACGACTACACCATCGAGGCCTCCTGGGACGCGCCCCCGACCGCGTTGGCCGACGTCCCGCTGCGCGTGCGCGTGCTGGGACGGCGCCCGCTCGGGCTCGCGCAGGTGCTGATCGTGCTCCTGACCTGGATCGCGTCGCTGGGGCTGCTCGCGACGCTCGCGCTCCGCTCACCGTCCGAGGCGGCGGCGGCGGCGTCGGAAGAGGAGGAGGAGGACGCCTGGGTCCGGGAGGTCGAGGGCGCGCGTCGCCCGCTGCCTCGGTGGCTGAGGGCGCAGTGGCTGGGGGCGTGGTGGGCGCGGCTGGCCGGAGGCTTCGCCCTCGTTCTGGCCGGCTTCTACGCCACCGGGTTCCTCCCGGGGGGCGCCGCGGCCGGGCTCGCGATCGGGGCGGGGCTCGCCAGCTTCGAGGTCGGGGTCGCCCTCCTCTTCGCTCCGGGCCGCCGGCTCGCCGCGCGCCTCGAGACCCTCGGCCTGCGCCGACCGCGCGCCTGGTGGGCCTGGTTCCCCGGGGCGGTCCTGTTCGGGCTGGGCCTCGTCTGGGTGGCGCGCCTCTCCACCACGCTGGTCCCCTCGACGGGCACGAGCGCGGTGCAGACCTTCGTCAGCTGGCCGAGCGGCATGCTCTCCTTCGCGGCGCTCGCGGTCGTGGCCCCGCTGGCCGAGGAGATCTTCTTCCGTGGCTTCGTCTACGGCCTGCTCGAGCCCCGCAATCGCGCCCTCGCCTTCCTCGGCGGCTGGCTGCTCTTCGTGCTCGCGCACGTGCCCCAGACCTTCGGCCAGTGGGGCGCGCTCGTGGCCATCACCGTCACCGGCCTCATGCTCACCACGCTCCGCGCCGCCTCGAGGAGCACCCTCGTCAGCGGCCTCGCCCACCTCGTCTACAACGGCCTGCTCGCCCTCAGCGCGCTCGGCTGACCTGGCCGCCCGATGCTAGGCCCGAATCAAGCGCTTCGCGCTTGCTCCGGGCCTAGCAATTCTAGTCAGGGGCTTTTCGCAAAAGCCCCTCGCTGCGGCGGCAAAGCCGCCTTCGCTTCACCCGAAAACGACGCGCCTGCGGCGCTTCTAGCCCCA
>JAVJQK010000020.1 GCA_040218145.1 Sandaracinaceae bacterium
AGACCAGCTGCGCGGCGGAGTTCACGAGCCGCATGTGATGGCTCCGCCCATCCCCGAACACGCGCGCCGGCGCCTCGAAGCCGTGCTCCTTCAGGAACGCCTTGACGAACTTGGAGACCTCGCCGTGGAACAGGCGCTTGAGGTCCGGCAGGTTCGCCTTCGTCACCGTCACCGTGTCGTGCATGTGATTCGGCTCGATGGTGACCTGGTGCAGCCGCGCGTTCGTCTTCCGCTGCGCCGCGCCCAGGGCATAGAGGATCCCCTCGTGCAGCTCGGGCGCGAACGGCGTCAGGAAGAGCTTCCGGAACGCGCACCGCACGGTCAGGCCGTACGTCCCCGCCGCGTGGATCGACGGCGGGCTCACGAGATCCCTCTCTCGGCGCTGGCGGGCACACCGGCGAGCACCGCAAGCCGCGATCCGGATCACCCAGCATGTGATTTCGCGGACTTACAGCCGCGGATCGGCGGGGGTGGCGGGCCCAGGGGTGGCGGACGCCGGCCGAGAGGGGGCTCCAAGGGAGGCGCTGGGACCGGGGCCGCCGCGCGCTGAGGCTCAGGCCAGCAGCTCGCGCAGGAAGCGACCCGTGTGGGAGCGCTTGGAGCGCGCCACCTTCTCCGGCGTGCCCTTCGCGACGACCCGCCCGCCGCCGGCGCCGCCCTCGGGCCCGAGGTCGACGACCCAGTCGGCGCACTTGATGACGTCGAGGTTGTGCTCGATGACCACCACCGTGTTGCCCGTGTCGACCAACCGCTGAAGCACGGACAGCAGCTTGCGGATGTCCTCGAAGTGCAAGCCGGTCGTCGGCTCGTCCAGCACGTAGAGGGTGCGCCCCGTCTGCTTCTTGCCGAGCTCGCGGCTGAGCTTCACGCGCTGCGCCTCGCCGCCGCTCATCGTCGGCGCGGGCTGGCCCACATGGATGTAGCCGAGGCCGACCTCCACCAGGGTCTCCATGATGCGGCTCAGGCGCGGGTAGCTCGAGAAGATCTCGGCGCACTCGTCGACGCTCGTCTCGAGCACGTCCGCGATGTTCTTGCCCTTGTATCGGACGGCCAGGGTCTGCGCGTTGTAGCGGCGGCCCTGGCACACTTCGCAAGGCACATAGACGTCGCTCAGAAAGTGCATCTCGACCCGGACCACGCCGTCGCCGGAGCACGCTTCGCAGCGGCCGCCCTTGACGTTGAAGCTGAACCGGCCCGGGCTCCACCCTCTGGCGCGAGCCTCCGGGAGCTGCGCGAAGATGCTCCGGATCTCGTCGAACGCCTTGGTGTAGGTGCCCGGGTTGCTGCGCGGGGTCCGCCCGATCGGCTTCTGGTCGATGGCGATGACCTTGTCGAGCGCCTCGAGGCCCTCGATGGCCGCGTGGGGCCCGACGCGCGCGCTCGTGTGATGCAGCTCCCGCGAAAGGGCCGGCAGCAGGATGCCGTTGACGAGCGAGCTCTTGCCCGCGCCGCTCACGCCCGTGACCGCGGCGAGGCAGCCCGTCGGGAGCGCCACGTCCACGCCGCGCAGGTTGTTCTCCGCCGCGCCCTTGACCGTGATCCAGCCCTCGGGCTTGCGCCGCTTCTCCGGGATCTCGATGCGCCGCTTGCCCGACAGATACTGCCCCGTGATCGACGCCTTGCTCCGCAGGAGCTGCTTCGGCGTCCCGCTGAAGATCACCTCGCCGCCGCGCTGGCCAGCGCCGGGGCCGAAGTCGACCACGTGGTCCGCCTTGCGGATGGTCTCCTCGTCGTGCTCGACCACGATGACGGTGTTGCCGAGATCGCGCAGGCCCTCGAGCGTCGCGATGAGGCGCTGGTTGTCCCGCTGGTGCAGGCCGATGCTCGGCTCGTCGAGCACGTACATCACGCCGCTCAGCTCGCTGCCCAGCTGGCTCGCGAGCCGGATGCGCTGCGCCTCGCCGCCGCTCAGCGTCGGCCCCGCGCGGTCGAGCGTCAGATAGTCGAGCCCCACGTCGAGCAGGAAGCGCAGCCGGCTCCGCACCTCGCGCAGCACGCCGCTCGCGATCTTCGCCGCGTTGCCGGTCAGCTCGATCGACTCGAAGTGCCCCGCCGCGCCGGTCACCGTCATGCCGCCGACATCCGCGACCCCCTGACCGGCGAGCTCGACCGCGAGGCTCTCGGGCCGGAGCCGGCGCCCGCCACACTCCTTGCACTTCTGCTCCGAGAAGTACTTCAGGTACTGCTCGCGCATGCGGTCGCTGGTGGTGTCCTTCATGCGCCGCTCGAGGAGGTTGAGCACCCCCTCGAACTTCACCGCGAAGTTGCCGCGGCTGCCGGTGCGCTCGTTCTTCCACGACACGTCGATGCGCTCGTCGACGCCGTAGAGCACGAGCTTCTGCTTCTTCTTCGGCAGCTCGCGAAACGGCACGTCGAGGTCGACGTCGCACGTCTCGCTCATCGCCTTGATGATGCGGTAGCGCCAGCCCTCGGCGCGCTCCATCGACGTGGCCCAGGGGGCGATGGCGCCGTCGCGGATGCTGAGCCTCCGGTCCGCGATGACGAGGTCGGGATCGATGGCGTTGATGGTCCCGAGCCCGTTGCACGCGGCGCACATGCCGAGCGGGCTGTTGAACGAGAAGCTCTGCGGGCTCAGCTCGGGGAAGGAGTGACCGCAGCAGGTGCGGTGCTCGCTGAACGCGAGCAGCTCGCCGCCCTCGACGTCGACCAGGACCTCGCCCTGCCCTTCCCGGAGCGCCAGCTCGACGCTCTCGGTGAGCCGCGGCCGGTCGTCGGCGCGCACCACCACGCGATCCACCACCACCTCGACGTCGTGCTTCTTCTTCTTGTCGAGCGCAGGGACCGCGTCCAGGCGGTGCACCTCACCGTCGACGCGCACGCGCGCGAAGCCGCCGGAAGACAGCCGCTCGAAGACGTCCTTGAACTCTCCCTTGCGGTGCTTCACCAGCGGCGCGAGCAGGGTCAGGCGGGTGCCCTCGGGCAGGTCCGCCACCTCGCGCGCGACCTCCTCGGCGCTCTGGCCTTTGACCACCTTGCCGCACAGATGGCAGCGCTGGATCCCGGCGCGCGCGTAGAGCACGCGGAGGTAGTCGTAGATCTCGGTGATCGTGCCGACGGTCGAGCGGGGGTTGCTCGAGGCGCTTTTCTGCTCGATGGCGATGGTCGGCGAGAGCCCGCGCAGACGCTCCACGTCGGGCCGCTCGAGCCGACCGAGGAACTGGCGCGCGTAGGCGCTGAGGCTCTCGACGTAGCGGCGCTGGCCCTCGGCGAAGAGCGTGTCGAAGGCGAGGGACGACTTGCCCGAGCCGCTGACGCCGGTGAAGACCACGAGGGCGCGCTTGGGCAGTTCGAGGCTGTCGACGCTGAGGTTGTGCTCGTGGGCGCCGACGATCTCGATCCGATCGAGCTCGGCCGAACCGTTCCTCGAGCGGCCGTTCGCGGCTCGCCTGCCGCGACGCTTGGGGGTGGCTGTCATGGTCCTCCGGGGACCGTGAGCTAGCACGCCGCGGCCACTGAACAAGCGGGCAGGCCCGCGCGCGACGACGGGTCAACGGGGACCGGCGTCGAGGGTGGAGTAGGTGGTGTGCTTCTCGAGCTCGCTCGCGCTTTGTTTCTCGGCGTCCTGGGCCACCGACTGGACGGCGGCGAGGGGGGACAACAGGAGCAGCGCTGCGCAGAGATAGCGGCGGGTTCGAATGAGGGTGTTCATGGTAACTCTCCACCCCGAAGCACCGCACGGGTCATGCCGAGCCCCGTCGCGGGGTCGCTTGCAGGAATGAACGTGGCAGCCTGCACCATGGTCGCCGGAGCACACCGCACGACCGTGGCGCTATGCTCCCGCCATGCTTCGCCCCCTCCCCTGGATGCTCCTTCTCGCCATGCTCGGCGCGACGGCCTGTGACGCGGACGCACCGAGCTCGGACGCCGGCGCCGATGCGTCCGCCGACGACGCGGGGCCGCCGCCCGCCGCGCCGACCGCGGACACGGCGCTCGGTCCGCTCGAGGGGCTGCGCGGCCCCGCCTATCAGGCCTTCCTCGGGATCCCCTACGCCAAGCCGCCGGTCGGCGCGCTGCGCTGGGCGCCGCCCGAGCCGCCGGACGCGTGGACCGAGCCGCGGACCGCCATTGGCCGGCCGCCGCGCTGCGTACAGCGGGCGCTCGGCCTCGACCTCGCGAGCCAGGAGGACTGCCTCTACCTGAACGTGCACACGCCCGATCCGCGGCCCGAGGGCGCGCCGGTCATGGTCTGGCTGCACGGCGGCGCGTTCCTCTTCGGCGAGGGCCTGCAGACCGACGAGGGCACGGCGGGCGATCTGCTCGCCGCCACGCACGGCGTGGTGGTGGTGAGCCTGAACTACCGCCTCGGGCCCTACGGCTTCCTCGCGCACCCCGCGCTCACGGCCGAGCGAGGCGCGAGCGGCAACTACGGCCTGATGGATCAGCGCCTCGCGCTCGAGTGGGTGCGAGACAACATCGCGGCCTTCGGCGGCGACCCGGACGACGTGACGATCTTCGGCGAGTCGGCCGGCGGGCTGAGCGTCTGCGCGCACCTGATCTCGCCCGAGAGCGAAGGCCTCTTCCACCGCGCGATCAGCCAGAGCGGCCTCTGCGACAGCGTGCTCGACGACCTCTCGGACGCCGAGGCGGCGGGCGAGCGCTTCGCCGACGCGCTCTCCTGCGCCGACGCCGAGTGCCTCCGGGCGGCGAGCGTCGACGAGATCACCACCGCGGACGGCGCGGGCAGCGACCCCTTCGGCGAGGTCGGAGCCGAGCGCGCCTGGTGGCCCATCGTCGACGGCGCGGTGCTCGAGGGAGACTTCCGGACCGAGATCGAGCGCGGCGCGTTCCTCAACGTGCCGACGATCGTCGGCTGGAACGCCGACGAGGGCACGCTCTTCGTGATGCTCGCCGAGCAGGCGGGCCAGGTCGCCGACGAGGCCGCCTACGACGAGGTGGTGCGCGCGATCGCGGCGCGCGCGGGCGTCGCCGCGGACGACGTCTTCGCGCAGTACCCGCTGGGCGACTACCCCGACCCGGGCGCCGCCAGCGCCGCGGTGATCGGGCACGCCACCCTCGCCTGCCCTTCACGGCGCGCCGCGCTCCTTCTCGAGGCGGCCGGCGTCGAGACGCGCGTGTATCACTTCACCTATCCCGACGCGGGCTTCCAGCTCCCGACCGAGCGCGAGCTCGGCGCGTTCCACTCGGCGGAGATCCAGTACGTCTTCGGTCACCCCTCGACGATCGGCCGACGCAGCTTCACCGGAGACGATCGCGCCTTGTACGAAGCGATGTCGCTGCGCTGGACCGACTTCGCCAGGGGCGCCCCGAGCCCCGACTGGCCGCGCTTCGGCGCGGACGAGACCCACCTCCGCCTCGACCGCGAGATCGCCACCGGATCCGCGGCCGACGCCGAGATGTGCGCGCTGTGGGACGGGGGCCGCTGAGATGCTGGAGCCGATCGCAGAGGGGGTCTGGGTCGCGCACACGCCACACGTGATGATGGGCCTGCACCTCGGCACGCGCATGACGGTGGTGCGTCTGGCCGACGGCCTCTGGGTCCACTCTCCGATCGGCCTCGGCGGGGGACTGCGCGAAGCGGTCGACGCCCTCGGCGAGGTCCGCCACGTGGTCGCGCCGAACGTCTACCATCACATGTACGTGCCGGAGGCGATGGCCGCGTGGCCCGACGCGACCCTGCACGCGCCAGCGAGCCTGCGAAAGAAGCGGCGCGACCTCGACATCCACCGGACGCTGAGCGAGGAGCGCGTCTGGGGCGACGCCCTCGAGCCGCTCACCATCGACGGCTGCATGCTCGAGGAGACGGTCTTCTTCCATCCCTCGACGCGCACCCTGGTCACCTCGGATCTGACCGAGAACTTCCAGTCCTGCGATCACCTCCCGACGCGCCTCTACCTCAAGGCGAGCGGCACCTACGGCAAGGTCGGCTGGCCACGCCCGCTTCGCCTGCTCTACCGCGATCGCCGCGCCGCGAGAGCGAGCGTAGAGCGCCTCCTCGCCTGGGACTTCGACCGCGTGGTGATCGCGCACGGCACCGACATCCTACGCGAAGGCGCAAAGGACGCCGTGCGGCGCACGTTCGAGTTCCTGTAACCCGTTCGTCCCATTCCGGGCTTCGACGCGAGCCTGCGACGGCACGAGGTCGCGCGGGTGCGCGAGATCGCCCCGGCCGACAGTGAGCACGGGACCGGCCGGTAGGACGTACCGGGGCGCGACTCCGCACGGCCAGCGCCGTGGGCACGAATGCGAAAATGTTCACGAATGCGAGTACGGACAGGAACAGGTGAACCAGCACGCGAACCGCAGGAGCGAGCACGCGAACTAGCACGGCACGGGCAGGAACGAGCACCCGTACGAGCACGGCACGGGCAGGACCGAGCACGCGTACGAGCACGGCACGGGCAGGAACGAGCACGCGTACGAGCACGCGAACGAGCACGCGTACGAGCACGCGTACGAGCACGCGTACGAGCACGCGTACGAGCACGCGAACGAGCACGCGAACGAGCACGCGAACGAGCACGCGAACGAGCACGCGTACAAGCACGCGTACAAGCACGCGAACGAGCACGGCACGGGCAGCAACGAGCACGGCACGGGCAGCAACGAGCACGGCACGGGCAGCAACGAGCACGGCACGGGCAGCAACGAGCACGCGAACGAGCACGCGAACGAGCACGGCACGGGCAGCAACGAGCACGGCACGGGCAGCAACGAGCACGCGAACGAGCACGGCACGGGCAGCAACGAGCACGCGAACGAGCACGGCACGGGCAGCGACGAGCACGGCACGGGCAGCAACGAGCACGGCACGGGCAGGAACGAGGCGGACCCGGATGCGGATGCCGAAGCGGACCCGGATGCGAATGCGGGCAGCCCCCATTCGGCGGCTGCTCCGCGGGGCGCGTAGTGACGGCGGGGCTCGCTTCGGTGCGCGCATGGGCGTTGAGTCGGAGCCTCGACGGAGACTGCGGAGGAGGACTCCGACCGAGGCCGGAGCCCCCCCTCCCTTCGCTCACCCGCGATGCATCAGCTTCCACAGCGTGGCACGCGCCTTGTCCGCCCAGTCCGCAGGCCCTTCGACCGCCTCGTCGCTCACGTACCCGAGCGCTGCGGCCGAGAGCAGCCACACGCGAGTCTCGCCCGCCGACCCGTAGGCCGTACCGAACCGCTCGCGCTCGTGTCCGCCGACCCGCTTCTCGCCTTCGGCCAGGTTGCCGACCACGCTCGCCGCGCTGTCCCTCATCTGCCGAGCGAGGTTCTTGTCGTGCTTCGCGACCTCCTCCCAGATCGGCTTCATCGAGCGCAGCCAAACGATCGCTTCTTCGGTGATCCGGAGCATCTGACTCATCCAGTCCAAGGCGACCCGGATGTCGACCTGACACCCTTCGTCCTCACCCGCCCGCCGCTGGGCGCGGGTGGGCTAGTCAAGGACGAGGGCCCGAAGGCCCGAAGCCAGCCGAAGGCTGGGGCCGCAGGCCTCCTTTACTCGCCCGCACGCGTCCGGCACCGTCGATGGCGGAGGACGAGTGTCATTGAACTTGCGGCGAGCGGGGCGCAGCGCCGCCTATCCCAGCGGGCGAGCCGAGAGCCTGTGACTCGCCAGCGATCACGGCAGCAAGACGGGCGCGGAGGCGGAGGCGGGCGCGGAGGCGGCGCGGAGGCGGGCGCGGAGGCGGACGCGGAGGCGGAGGCGGACGCGGAGGCGGGCGCGGAGGCGGAGGCGGAGGCGGGCGCGGAGGCGGGCGCGGAGGCGGAGGCGGGCGCGGAGGCGGTCGCGGATGCGGAAGCGGTCGCGGATGCGGAAGCGGTCGCGGATGCGGAAGCGGAGGCGGAAGCGGTCGCGGATGCGGAAGCGGTCGCGGAGGCGGTCGCGGAAGCCGCAGTGGAGGCCGAGCGACGCGAAACAGCGGCCGCCGCGGACTCAGCCGGAGCGACAGCAGCGGGCCCGTCTCGGAGCGAGCGGGGGTGAGGGGCATCGGCGGGCCCGGCGCGCTGGGCGCCGACGGCACGCGCGGAGAACCTCGAGAGCGAGCGCGAGAGTGACTCCGACCGCAGCCGGAGCCACCCTCGCTTCGCTCAGCCGCGATGCATCAGCTTCCACATCGTCGCGCGCGCCTTGTCCGCCCAGTCCGCAGGCCCTTCGACCGCCTCGTCGCTCACGTATCCGAGCGCGGCTGCGGAGAGCAGCCACACGCGAGTCTCGCCCGCCGAGCCGTAGGCCGTCCCGAACCGCTCGCGCTC